>JANNFT010000400.1:0-4786 GCA_031380185.1 Pseudomonadota bacterium | reverse complement strand
GCTGGCGCAAGCCGACGTCGGCATTGCCATGGGCACCGGCACCGACGTGGCGATGGAAAGCGCCGGAGTGACGCTGGTAAAGGGAGACCTACGCGGCATTGCGCGCGCCGCCGTGCTCTCGCGCGCCACGATGCGTAACATTCGCCAGAACCTCGCGTTCGCATTCGGCTACAACGCGCTCGGCATCCCGGTTGCCGCCGGCGTGCTCTACCCGGCTTTCGGCCTGCTGCTGTCGCCGATCTTCGCCGGCGCCGCCATGGCGCTGAGCTCGGTGTCGGTGGTCACCAACGCCTTACGGCTCAACCGCGTCAAGCTATGACCGTGGCGCAACAACAGATTCCATCATGACTGATCACTACGTCGTCAAGTTGTCCATGACGGAAATTTCGGTGACGGACGCAACATTAGCAAGTAAGCTCAGTTAAGAGCCGATTAATTTTTGGAGAAATCAATTGCGCAAACCACGAATGACCGTCGCAGTGCTGCTTCTGGCGTTAAGCCTTAGCGGCTGCGGCTACAACACATTCCAGAGAAATGACGAACAAATCAAGGCGAGCTGGTCTGAGGTTGTAAACCAGTACCAACGCCGTGCAGACTTGGTGCCCAACCTCGTGAATACCGTAAGGGGCTTCGCCGCCCAGGAAAAAGAGGTGTTGCTGGGTGTCACCAACGCCCGCGCCAAAGTTGGCAGCATCCAGGCGACCCCGGAGCTCCTTAATAGCCCTGAGGCGTTTGCCACGTTCCAGGCGGCTCAAGGAGAACTGTCGGGCGCGCTCTCCAGACTGCTGGTGGTGTCCGAGAACTATCCGCAGTTGAAGTCCGACGCCAACTTCCGCGATTTGCAGGCACAACTGGAAGGCACCGAAAACCGTATTGCGGTTGCGCGCAACCGCTACATCAAGGCGGTAGAGGAATTCAACGTAACGGTGCGCACCTTCCCCTCGAATTTGACAGCGATGGCGTTCGGCTACAAGGCGAAGCCCAACTTCACGGTAGAAAATGAAAAGGAAATTGCTACGCCTCCCAAAGTAGAGTTCGTGCCGGCGCCGGCCAAGCCCCAAGGCGAGGCACAGGGAGCCGCCAAGTGATGACGATGCAGACGGCACGAGCGTTATTGCTTGCATTCGCGATTCATTGGTCTCTCATAGCCGGAGCGCAGGTCCCGGTACCGCCCTTGACCGGACGCGTCACCGACCAGACCGCCACGCTCAGTGCAGAGCAAAAGGCCGCCTTGGAGCAGACGCTGCAAGCGTTTGAAGAAAGAAAAGGCAGTCAACTCGCCGTTCTAATGGTTCCCACCACCACTCCGGAAGCGATCGAGCAATATGCCTTGCGCGTTGCCGAGCAGTGGAAGTTAGGCCGTAAGAAAATAGATGACGGCGCGATCCTGGTCGTTGCCAAGACCGACCGCGCGCTGCGCATCGAGGTGGGGTACGGCCTGGAAGGCGCACTCAATGACGCCACCAGCAAGCGCATCATCAGCGAGATTATTACGCCGCGTTTCAAGCAAGAGGATTTCTATGGGGGCATTACTGCCGGGGTCGACCAGATCATTCGCGTAATTGACGGCGAACCGTTGCCGGAACCCAAAGCAAAGCCCGTCGGCGGCATTGCAGATATTCAGCAGTACATCCCCGTCATTTTTATTCTGGCGCTCGTGATAGGCGGGGTGCTTCGCTCCGTGCTGGGCAGATTCCCTGGCGCGCTCGTCACCGGCGGAGCCGTGGCTGTCGTCGCTTGGTTTTTTGCCGGCGCCGTATCCGTCGCGTTGGTCGCGGGCGTGATCGCGCTGTTGTTCACGTTGCTCAGCGGCGGTATGGGCGGACACGGCATTGGCGGGCTGGGCGGAGGGCACGGCCGAGGTGGTTTCGGCCGCGGCGGCTTCGGCGGAGGCGGTGGCGGCTTTGGTGGTGGTGGCGCGTCGGGACGGTGGTAACGATGAATATCAAACGCATAACGAAGCATCTCTTGATGACCCACTGGCAGGTAAATCGGGCTTTCCCCCACCAAACCTTGATCGCGATTGAGCAAGCGATCGAAGCGAGCGAGACCGCGCACGTCGGAGAAGTCCGTTTCGCGGTGGAAGGCGCACTGGATGGATCACCACTCTTCAAGGGGCAATCCGCGAGAGAACGCGCTATCGACGTGTTTTCGCAGTTGCGCATATGGGATACCGAACACAACAACGGCGTGCTCATTTATCTGTTACTCGCAGACCGCGACGTGGAAATCGTTGCCGATCGCGGGATTCACGCGAAGGTGGGCTTGGAAGAATGGGAGAAGATATGCCGCACGATGGAAACTGCCTTTAAACAAGGGAACTACGAAGGCGGCGTGGTCAGTGGTATTCAGGCGGTAACGCAGCATCTGATGAAACATTTTCCCAGTTCGGGTGCTGGTCAAAATGAATTGCCCGACAAACCGGTGGTGCTGTAGCTCACACGGCTAACTCGCGCCGATGGCAAGATGGAGCGAAATCGCGTGACTATGAATAGCGTGGAAGGCAGTTGGATCAAAATGTCTGGTGAATACTTCCGGCCAACGCGAAGCTCCCTTCATCAGCGACCAGTACCAAATGGGCGCCACCGCCTGAACATGTTTCGCAGCCACGAGGCGAGACGCCAGGACTTCGTGACGATCCTCGCGTCCCAGGTACACTTGCATTGGGTACGTAAACAAACTTTTCTGACGCACGAGACGACATGAGCACGAAATCAAATGAACGTAATGGGACACATTGAAAGACACAAAACACACCGCATCGGATGGCTCCGTGCCGCCGTTCTTGGCGCAAATGACGGTATTGTTTCCACTGCCAGCCTCGTCTTAGGCGTGGCGGCAGCAGGCGCGAGTTCAGGGAGTATTTTGATCGCGGGTGTTGCCGGTCTTGTGGCTGGTGCTATGTCGATGGCTGCCGGAGAGTATGTTTCAGTGAGTTCACAAGCCGATACCGAGCTCGCCGATCTGGATCGGGAGCGTAAGGAGTTAGCTGCTGATCCCGCGCACGAGCACGCGGAGATGACGGCTATTTACGTTGGGCGTGGACTTGATGTAGGACTCGCCTCCGAGGTCGCTACCCAGTTGACGGCGCATGATGCACTCGGTGCACATGGGCGTGACGAGCTGGGTATATCCGATACATTGTCTGCACGACCAGTGCAAGCTGCCTTGGCGTCGGCCGGCACTTTTTCAGTTGGCGCGGTCCTGCCTCTCGTGATTGTCCTTTTGGCGCCGGTATCTGCGCTCATGTGGGCTGTTTCGGGCAGCTCGCTGTTGTTTCTCGCGCTATTAGGCTCCCTGGCTGCTCGCGCCGGTGGCGCTTCTGTGATTACTGCTGCCGCGCGTGTAACCTTTTGGGGCGCCTTGGCAATGGCCTTGACAGCTGGAGTTGGAGCTTTGTTTGGGGTAACTGCTTGAGATCATTTGTGGATCGACAGCACATCATCACTTCGCGAATTCATTCGCCAGGGTGGCCCGCCGCGGCTGGCGCAAACGGGCCCCAGATACGGCGCATCCGCAGGGCGATGCCTCGCGACGCGAAGCCTTTAAAAAAAACTCCGCGATGCGGTGGCAGAAGTCCTGAATTCGTTCTCACCCACTTGCGTTCATGGTCAACAGACCACCATCGCCCGCTACCGCTTACGGTCCAGGACGAAGCCCGCTTTGGCCGGATTAGTGACTGCCGCTACGGCTGGGACACGTTCCCACTGCGACCAACGGTCAAAGCGATGCTCACGCATCAGTACGTCTATGCCTACGGTGCGGTGAGCATTTCGCAGGGTAATTTCGACTCGCTGGCGCCGCCGCACGTCAATCGCGATTGCATGGCGCTATTTTTCAACGAGATTCCCGATCGCTATCCCAACGACAATATTGTCAGGGTGCTTGATGGCGCTGGTTGGCATAAACGTGTAACCATGCCGATCCCGGACAATATCCGGTTACTGAGCTTGCCGTAACACGAAGGCATAAAAGCACTATGTGTGGTAGCGCACAGACGAGGAGAAAGTTTGCATGTATAGAAATATTCCCGCAGCTTTAAATTTACTCACTCAAAGGAAACTCATATCATGGACAGTACAACCAAGACAGCTCTTGTCATCGCGTTTGTCGTCGTGGCCTTGCTGTTGCTGCTCTTCGGCGGCGGAATGGTGACTGGGACAATGATGAGTGGCGGGATGATGGGGAGCGGAAGCATGGGCGGAATCAGTTGGATGTGGCTTCCTACCTTGCTTGTCGTCATATTAGGTATCGTGCTTTTCTCGGTCATATTCGGAAAGAAGTAAGGCAAGCAGCCGGACCACCGGAAGCTACGGCAATGCAGGAAAACATGAAGGCGATGCACGGCATGGGCGGCAAGAAAGACGACATGAAAGAGGGCGACATGACGAAGCTCCACGAGATGATGGAAAAACGCATCGACATGATGCAGATGATGGTGGAGCAAATGATGCGGCCCATGCCCGCCAAATAACTGCGAACTTTGATGCTGCGTTTGATTGAGGAATGAATACGCTAGGCAAATCAGTGCCCGGCTTCGCGATGCGCCGCGCTACGGCCGTAATCAATTAAGTTGACAATTACGCGCGCCGCAGAAGACGCCCCGCGTTTATTCCGGCGCGCGCCGATTATGAAATCGCAACGCCCAAGCTATCGTTCCGCCACCTAAAAGGAATCAATTCATGTACGGATTCAGCACATATCTAAAGGAACCGTTCGACACTGCCGTCGCGAAAGTCATCGAAGCCCTAAAAAAGGAAGGATTCGGTGTGCTCACCGATATCGA
>JANNFT010000394.1:0-5787 GCA_031380185.1 Pseudomonadota bacterium | reverse complement strand
GAAACGGCGAAGAGCCGGTTGCGCTATGCGTTCAACAAACTGCGTCGCGCGCTGGAGCAATGACTATGGAAAATAAAGATTTCGCGGTTTATCTGGCGCGCGCTTCGAACCTGTCGCAACGCTATCGCGACGAGGCGACTACGAAGCCGAGCCAGGCGATCGATTCGCTGATTCTCACCGCGGCCCGGCGCGCGCCGGTTTCCATCGCTATAGTCGAACCGAAATCCTGGTTTAAGCGCTGGCGTATTCCGTTGTCGATTGCCGCGGTCATGGTGCTGAGTGTTGGTGTGACATTGCGTACGGTAATGCAGGAAGCCAAACTGTCTTCACCGTCATCGGCTGCGCCGACTCAACAAGACGATGCGCCCGCGCCGGCGGTGAAGCCGGTTGAATCGAGTGCCGCGACGCAATCGGCTGGCGGTGCGGTAAGCCCGCCAGGGTCAGATATGTCGCAGCCAAAAGATGATTTGGCCAAGAAAAAAGAAATGGGCGCAGAAACGGTCGAAGAAATCGTTATCGACGAACCGCTTGCGCCGGCAGTTCGCGCGCCACCGCCAGTCACGCCACAAGACGAAGCTAGGTCCGCAATGCCATTGCCAGCACCGAGCAACAGCGCGGATGCCAGGTTAGGCGCCTTGGGGGACAAGGCTGGGAGTCGATCTTCGAGCAATGAACTGGGGAAATTGAAATCTGCGCCCGATCCGGAGCAGGATGCGTCCGCCGCTGAATCGCAAAGCGAACCGAGGCAACGCAACGATGAGTCGGCGTTGGAACGACGGGAGCCGGCGCTGCCGGATGCGGCCGAAAACGCGAGGCGCGGCGCGCCGGCGGCGGCGCAGCCTGAGGCGCCACAAGCATTTTCCAACGACGCACCGCGCTTGCCCGAAGGCCATCGCCCGATCGTTGACGGTAAAACCTATCGCGCGGAAAAAGCGCAGCCTGATCGAGAAGCTGTCGAGAAGAAACAGGGCATCAGCGCCACGGCTAGCGTCGACAAAACCGAAGACTTGCCGGAGGCGTGGTTGCGGCGCGTCGCGGAATTGCGCCGGCTCGGCCGCAACGATGAGGCGAACGCGGAGTTGGAACGTTTTCGTAAACGTTACCCCGATTATCCGGCGCCGGTCGATCGTTAAGATGACGCATAAATTTTCTGACTATCCACAACAATAATATGGCTTTCGGCGCGCTCATCATCGGCGATGAAATTCTGAGCGGTAAGCGCCAGGACAAACATTTTGTAAAAGTCATCGACATTCTCAAGCAGCGCGGGCTGGAACTGGCCTGGTGCGAATATTTGGGCGATGATCCGCAGCGAATTACCGCGGTGCTTAAACGCACGTTTGGCGGCGATGACGTGGTGTTCAGTTTCGGCGGCATTGGCGCCACGCCGGACGATCACACGCGGCAATGCGCCGCGCAGGCGCTGGGTGTGGCGCTGCTTGGTCATCCCGAGGCGACCAAGGAAATTGTCGATCGTTTCGGCGCGGCGGCATACCCGCATCGGGTCAAGATGGCGGAATTTCCTGAAGGGGCGGCGCTGGTGCCGAATCCCTTTAATCGCATCGCGGGGTTTAACGTCGGCAAGCACTATTTCTTGCCGGGTTTCCCGGAGATGGCGTGGCCGATGATGGAATGGGCGCTCGACGCCTACTACTCGCATTTGTTTGATGCCGCACCGCCGGTGGAAGAAGCGATCATTACCGACGGCGCCGGCGAGGGCGATCTGATCGATACGATGAACGACATCGTTGCGCGTTATCCGGATCTGAAGCTCTCAAGCCTGCCTCGATTAGTGGTCGACAATCGGCGTATCATAGAACTTGGCGTCAAGGGAAATCCGCTCCGCGTAGCAGAAGCCATGGCCAGCATAAAACAAACGATCATAAAACTAGGTTTTCAATACACGGTAAAGCGTTAACATTTGTTGCTGCGCCTGCGTTCCTTGATCCAGCGAATTCGAACGCAAATAATGGCGACGCGCGCCATTTTGCGCGTACGTTTCTTCTATCGATCTTGCAAAAGGGGGCACAACATGGCAAGTATTCTGGATATTGAGGGCGTCGGTGATCAATACGCCGATAGGCTGAAGGTAATAGGCATTGCGTCAACCCAGGCATTGCTGGAAAAAGGCTGTACCGCTAAGGGGCGCGCGGAAATTACGGAAAAAACCGGAATCGGCGCGAAGTTGATTGTGCGCTGGGTTAACCACGCTGATTTGTTTCGCATCAAGGGCGTCGCGGGTCAATACTCCGGACTTTTGGAAGCGGCGGGAGTCGATACCGTGGTGGAGTTGTCGCAGCGCAAGTCTGACAATTTGTACCAGGCGATGAGCAAATGCAACGCGGAAAAACGAGTGGTTCGGACACTTCCATCTCAGGACAAGGTGACCCACTGGGTTGCTCAGGCAAAAGCATTGCCGCGTAAAATACAACATTAACGAAGCGGCCATGCCCGCGGACCAGAAACAATGTGAGCAGGCGGTCGCGAGTCCGGGCAAAATGTTCGGTTAGGGGAATCCATTTCGGTGTGTCGATCGTTAGAGCCAGAGGCAGATTCTTCCGGCTTTTTATTTTTCGAAGGAGTAATAATCCTAAAAACGGCAGTTGACCGCTGCGTCGGGGGTGCAACATCATGATATTAATTAACTGCTACATAAATTTTACGCTCACCCATTGGGTGAGAGGTCGCTACGGGGCGGATTGCACGGTTCTGGCGGCGCCGGGTGACGTTGCAATGGAACACCATTGCGCCTCGCCGCGCCTTGCCCTGCGCCCCCATAACCGCACACTCCACCCCGTCCAACAGCCGTTCCTAGGATAATTACGATGAAACGTATGGCCAAATTTAAAGTAGTTATGGTAGCCGGATTAATCGCGATTTCGGCTGGGCAAGTTTCTGTTGCCGATGATCAGCTTTGGGATTTGCTGAAGAAAGGCGGCTTTGTGATATTGATGCGAAACTCTGCCGTCGACGAAGGGCTAGGCGACCCGAAGGGTTATAAAGTCGGCGATTGCGCGACACAACTTAACCTTAGCGATAAGGGCCGCGCCGAGGCTAAGAAAATCGGCGATGAATTTAAGAAACGCAAAATTCCGATCAAACAAGTGTTCACCAGCGCGTTTTGCCGCAGCAAAGAAACAGCCCAATTAGCATTCGGCAAAGCCGATGTCTGGGAGCCGTTAAACTCGTTTTACGACAAGCCGGATCGAAAATCGGAGCAAACCCGCATGTTGCATCAGCGCATGGAAAATCCACCAAAAGATGGCGCCAATTTAGTATTGGTGACACACGGCTACAACATTGTTTCGGCGACGGGCCTAAATCCCGACCCGGGCGACATGTTGATTATTACACCGGCATTTAGAGTCGGCTACAAGATTGTGGGCGAGTTGTCGGCGAAAAAATAATTGTTGTCGAAATCGGCTCGACTTAACGGCCAATATCTGCGCGGCTTTGGCTTTGGCCCTGGCCCTAGGCCACCCCTTAGGCCAGCGGCCTGTCTAGGGCTACCCGGTATCCCTGCGGTTTCTGGCTTTGTCGATATGTGAGCGATGCGATAGACAATGGCGCTGTCGCAAGAAATCTCGCGCCCGGCGTGCGGCGGCGCGAAGTATGGGGCTGGTCGATGTACGACTTCGCCAACTCCGGCTACACCACCGTCGTCATTACCGCGTTATTCAATGCCTATTTCGTCGCTGTAGTCGCGAAAGACAAAACTTGGGCGACATTGGCGTGGACACTGGCGCTTTCCATTTCCTATTTAATCATCATCGCCACCGCGCCCGCTATCGGCACCTTCGCGGACGCCCACGCTAACAAGAAAAAGCTGCTGGCGATCGCCACCATCGGATGCGTGCTGTTCACCGCCGCGTTGTACTGGGTCGGTCCCGGCGACGTCGCACTCGCGATGACCTTGATTGTATTATCGAATTATTTCTATGGAACCGGCGAAAATATCAACAGCGCATTCTTGCCGGAACTCGCGCGCGACGGCGCACTCGGAAAAGTGTCGGGTTGGGGTTGGAGCTTTGGTTACCTCGGCGGCTTGACCAGCCTGGGCGCCGCGCTCGGATACGTAAATTGGGCGCAGGCGGCAGGCAAGGGCGCCGCTGATTTCGTTCCGGTTGCGATGTTGTTGACGGCATTTTTATTTGCGTTTGCGAGCGTGCCGACGTTTTTATTTTTACGCGAGCGAGCGGTCGCGAAGCCGCGCCCATCAAGCTCGTTGCGCGAATCGCTGCGGCAATTCTTCGCGTCGCTGCACAGTCTACGCGCTTATCCCGACTTCACGCGTTTCCTGCTGTGCGGCGCGTGCTATCAAGCGGGAATTTCCACCGTCATTGCATTGGCGGCGATTTACGCGGAACAAGTAATGCATTTCGTGACACAACAAACGTTACTGCTGATCATGCTGGTCAACATTACTGCGGCGATTGGCGCCTTCGCGTTCGGATATTTGCAGGATCGTCTCGGTCACCGCGCTACGCTGGCCATCACGCTAGTCGGCTGGATCGTGATGACGTTGCTGGCGTATTTGAGTCAGGGTCCAGCCATGTTTTGGGTCGCGGCCAATCTCGCCGGCCTTTGCATGGGCGCAAGCCAATCGGCCGGCCGTGCGATGGTCGGATTATTTTCCCCGGCGCAGCGGCGCGCCGAGTTTTATGGCTTGTGGGGCGTTGCGACAAAATTTTCCGCTGTGATCGGACCGCTGACTTACGGACTTGCGACCTGGCTATCCGGTGGCAACCATCGGCTCGCCATCTTGATCAGCGGGTCTTCGTTTGTACTGGGATTAATCGTGCTATCGGTAGTCGATGTCGAACGCGGTCAGCGTATTGCCCGTGCTACGAATTTTTGAGCGCATGAGGTGTTGCCAGCGCTTTTACGAACTGGAATTTCCGGCTTGATGACAAAATAGGTCGGACAGTTATAAAGATCGATATCGCTCTGATTGATTGGATAGGCGCCGCAATGGGTGTGTTCGCGCAACCATGTGCCGTAGATACCACACAAGGTTTCCGCGGCGCTTTGTTTTTCAAGGAACATGCAGCGACGTTCAAGGCAACACTGGCCGCAACGATTACAAAAACCGCCGATTTTTTCTGTAATCTGTCGATCGCGCTTAGCGCCTTCGCCGGAAAAATAGCGATGTATCGCGCGCATTTTCACCAGCGCGTGAAAGTGAATAAAGCCTTTGCGGATCGTGCTGAAGTAGCGGCGCGTATGTTTCAATTGCCCGGTCATGAGCGTCAGCATCGGCGGCCAAAACGGCGTCGTTAAGACGATGCCCGTCAATAGGCCATAAGTCATCACACGTGCGTAAAGTGTCAAAGAAACTCCCGAGAGTCCAATAGTTCTTTAATATTATGGGCGAGATGGTGTCAGGCTATTGCGCCGCTGTCAATCGTTCGCGCGCGGCGTCGATTAGCTTTCGCTAATGTCATCGTTGAATCGAATAATGTCACGCCGCGCCTTTTTCGTCGGGCGTCCGCGTAGAAAAGGCGCGGTCGCCGCATTAACGCGCAATTGATCGGCCAACACTTTGCGCGCTGCTGCGCTTTCGGCAGTTTCCGCATAGAGTTTCGCCGCTTCAGTTGCCGGCCCACGTTTATCGCTGAGCGCGAGGACGACCACAGAAAAAGTGAATGGCCCGCTGCGCACTTCAATCTGATCGCGGGCCTTCACCGCCTTGGCTGGCTTGGGGCGCTCGCCGTTGAGTTTGATTTTGCCGCCTTCTACGGCGTCGGTAGCGAGCGAACGCGTCTTAAAAAAGCGCGCGGCCCAGAG
>JANNFT010000387.1:0-5638 GCA_031380185.1 Pseudomonadota bacterium | reverse complement strand
CATAAAATCCTGCCCTGAGGCGAGCGCAGCGAAAAATATCAGGTTGAGCAGGCAACCGAGTCTATAAAATCTTGTCATATTCGTCATTCCTGGCCTTAGTTTAGGTCACAACGATCGAGTCTGCCTAGCGGCCGACTGCGCGCAATGGTCAAGGTTATTGGACAGCAATATTCGTTAACCATTCCAATGGGATGGCGTTAAAGATTTGATTTAATTTGGGATCGAGCCTGGTATGAAAGCGCTTAAAATAAGCATAATGGTGATGCTGATGCTCGTTTTTTCGGGCTGTGCCTCGACGCGCCTGGCCCGTCCCCAGCCCCCGACTCTGGACGAAATTGTCGAAATGAGCAAGGCGGGCACCGCGCCGGATGAGATCATCGAACGCATGAAAGAATCTCGCGCGGTTTACCCATTGACGGCATCGCAGATCGCAAGTCTGCATGATCGCGGTGTGCCCGACAGCGTTTTGGATTACATGCACGGCGTTTATTTGCGAGAGATACGAGAAGACGAAGCCGCCTATTCCTATCATCGCTACGGCTGGTCTTTGCATCCTTATTTTTACTACGGATTCCCGCGTGGGCGCTGGCGCGGCGGGATTCACTACGGTTGGTAATTGGCGCCAGCTTTAGTCCGGCGAAATATCAGCGGCCAACGTAACGCTTAATTCTACTGATCCCCTCTTTTAACTGTTCCAACGACGCGCAATAACTAAAGCGCACGTGCCGTTGCGCGTGGTGCACGCCGAAATCAATGCCTGGCGTGACCGCGACATGGGCTTTTTCCAGAAGGTCCCACGCGAAGCGATAACTGTCATTAGTAAACTTTGAGCAATCGGCGTAAATATAAAATGCGCCTTCCGGTGTGACCGGGATGCCAAAGCCCAAATCTTTCAATGCCGGAATCAAATAATCGCGTCGCGCCTGGAATTCTTTTTTTCGCGACTCCAATATTTCCAGCGTCGCGGATTCAAATCCTGCCAGGGCAACTTGTTGGGCAATCGCCGAGTTAGAAATGAATAGGTTTTGCGATAACTTTTCGATTGCCTTTACATATGCGCTTGGCGCGACGATCCAGCCCAGGCGCCAGCCGGTCATCTGAAAATATTTGGAAAAGCTGTTGATGATGAATACCTCGTCCGACAGGCTCAGCGCGGTTTGCCCTGCGTTGCCGTAACTCAACGCGAGATAAATTTCATCGACAATCAAGCGGCCGCCGCGAGCGTGCACGGCGGCGATTAAATCCGCCATCGCGTCGGCATGGATCATCGTCCCAGTCGGGTTGGCCGGTGACGCAACCAACACCGCTGCGGTCGCCGCGGTCCAATGTTGCTCGATCAACGCGGCGTTGAGCTGATAACCTTCAGCACTGCCCACCGGCACGCCAATGGGTTTGCCACCCATCGCCCGAACGAACTGGTGATTGCACGGATAGCCAGGATCCGTTAGCAAAACCTCGTCACCGTGATTGATCAATACGCCCATGGTGAGCAGTAACGCGGCGCTCGCGCCGGCAGTGACGGCGATGCGCTCGGGCGCGATTTTAATTTGGTGGCGATCCCAATAAAATTTCGAAATGGCGCTACGCAGTTCTGCAATGCCAAGCGACGCGGTATAGGGAAAACGGCCCGATTGCAGCGCCTTCGCCGCGGCGTCTAGCATCGGCTGTGGCGTCGGAAAATCGGGTTCGCCGATACACAGATTGATTACCGAATGACCGGCACATTCCAACTCGCCGACGCGGTTAAATATTTCCACCACATGGAATGGCGCGATTTCGTCCATGCGTCTGGCGATGCGTATGGCCGGTGAAAAGTGTTTGGGGTCAGCGTTCATTTGGCTTTCGCAATTTCGTCCCAAAGTTTAGACAGGCGTTTTAGCGAGACCGGGATTGGCGTGCGCAATTGCTGGGCGAACAGCGAGACGCGCAATTCTTCCAGCAGCCAACGGTAATCTTCCATCGCCGCGTTGCTCCCGCTGGCGGTGCGCCGCTTGGTGTAATTGTGCCACAGCGCTTCGACATCAAGCGCGAGATCAAAATCCCGTTGCGGCGCCTCGCGCAGTTTTTCCAAGCGCAACGCAATGGCCCTCAAGTAGCGTGGATAATCGGCGAATTTTTCAATTGGCACGAGCCGCACGAAGCCGCGAAACAACAGATGGCTAAGCTGGCACTCAATATCCGTGCGGCTCTCCAGATAGCAGCCAGTGGGAAGCGCAGCCAGTTTCCTTTGCACGGCATGGTGCTCGACGAAGATCGCGCTAAGCTGTTCGCAGAGCGTATTGGCCTGGGCGGCAAGCCGGGATTTATTCGTGGCGAGGCGTTGTTCGAATTCCCGCGCGCTGCGAATTGTTTCACGACCGGCAAGAAATACGCGATGAAATGCCTGGTACAGCACGTCATCGCGCAATTCTTCTTCGATCGTACCCAACGCATTTTTCTTCAACGCGCCGAACGACGCATCGGGCAAGTTCGCATAGGCGAGACTGACGCTGCGTATACCGGGCAGATTTTTTTCCATGTAACGCAACGGCTGAGTCAGCGCCAACATACAAAGACGCACTAAACCGCGCTCGCTCACTTCCGCGGCGGCGCTGAATTGATCAAATAGTCGCAACGCGACCGAGTCGCCTTGATCGACAATGCCCGGATAAGCGAGCACCGTGCGGCCTTTGATATTGACTTCGATTTCACTTGGAAAATCATCGAAATCCCAGGTACGAATGCCATCGCGCTCGAATTGTTGGGCGCCTTGGCTACGCACCGACGTCGTTGCCGCTTGGCCTAATTGCCGACGCAGCGCTTCAATATCGCGACCCACCGCAAGCTCTTCACCGGCGAGATCGACGACGCGATAATTCATGCGCAAATGCTCCGGCGCCGCCGGCCAATCTTCGGCGGAAATGGCGAGGCGATGATTTTTCTCGATGTTTGCAGCGAGCGCCATGATTAACGCAATGCGTTCCGGATCGACGCTGTCAAAGGCTTGCAGAACCCGTGTAACCGATTCCGCCAGCGGCACGAACACGCGCCGGATGCGTTGTGGCAAACCACGCATCAGCGTCGTGACTTTATCTCGCAGCATGCCCGGCACCAGCCAATCACAGCGTGTGACGTCGAGTTGATTCAGTATCGCCAGCGGCAAAGTCATGGTTACCCCGTCCAGCGCATGACCCGGATCGAAACGGTAGCGCAACGGATAATCCTGGCCGTTGATTTGCAGGTGAGCGGGGTAGAGATCTTCAGTGACGCCGTGAGCGCCGTGGCGCATCAAATACTCGCGCGACAAAAATAACAATTTCGGCTTGGTGCGCTCGGCATCCTTGCGCCAATGCTCGAATGTCGCGGCGTTGAAAATGTCTTGCGCAATGAGTGGATCGTAAAACGCGAATAGTGTTTCGTCATCGACCAGCACGTTTTGCCGGCGCGATTTATGCTCCAACGCTTCGACTTCTTTAATTAGTTGGGTGTTATGCGCGAAGTAGGGTGCGCGTGAATCATAATCTCGCGCCACCAAGGCGCCGCGGATAAATAATTCGCGTGATTGCTCCGGATCGATCGCTCCAAAATGAACGCGCCGCTTGGTGACGACCGGCAAGCCATACAATGTCGCCCCCTCGAAAGCGATCACTTGACCACTTTTCTTTTCCCAATGCGGATCGTGGTAGCTGCGCGCCAATAGACTTTTGCCCGCTTGCTCGATCCACTCCGGCAAAATTTCCGCGGCGCAGCGGCCGAACAGTTTTGTCGTCTCCGTTAACTCCGCCGCCATCACCCATTTACTTTTCTTTTTTGCGAGCACGGAGTCCTGTGGAAGAAAAAACTTAGTATCGCGGGCGCCGAGATAATTGTCGGCTTCCGGATCTTTGAAACCGATGTGACCGAGCAGTCCGGTCAGCAACGCGCGATGAATTTGTTCGTAGGTCGCGGGGCTTTCATTCAAACGCATGCCCATTTCAGCAACCAGCGCATGCAATTGCTGATGCACATCGCGCCATTCGCGCAGACGAATATAGGACAGAAAATGTTCATAACAAAGCTCGGCAAGTTTTCGATTGGATTTCTTGTGCTTAATCGCATCGTCATAAAAATTCCAGATCTTCAAATAGCTCAAAAAATCGGAACGTTCTTCGAAAAATAACCGATGCTTTTCCAGCGCCGCTTCGCGTTTGTCCTGTGGTCGCTCACGTGGGTCTTGTACCGATAACGCCGCCGTGAGGATCAACATTTCACTGAGGCAATTTTCGGCCTTAGCCGCTAACAACATGCGGCCGATTTTCGGATCGATCGGCAGCTTGGCGAGATCGCGACCCAGTAGCGTCAATACGCCCTGCTCGTTGATGGCGCCGAGTTCCGCCAGAAGTTGATAACCCACATCGATGCTGCGCGGGCTTGGCGCATCGAGGAATGGAAAGGTGTTGACGTCGCCCAAGCCCAGCGCTTGCATGCGCAAAATAACTGCCGCAAGGGAGGTGCGCAATATTTCCGGTGTGGTGTATTCCGGCCGCGCGTCGTGATCGGCTTCGCTATAGAGTCGCAAGCAAATACCGCTGGCGACGCGGCCGCAGCGTCCTGCGCGTTGCTTTGCCGAGGCGCGAGAAATTTTTTCGATCTGAAGTTGATTGATCTTGCTGCGCTGGCTGAAACGATTGAGCCGCGCCAGGCCGCTGTCGATCACGTAGCGAATGCGCGGCACGGTAAGTGACGTCTCCGCAACGTTGGTGGCGAGGATAATGCGCCGCGCCGCCCCGGGCTTAAATACGCGATCTTGCTCGGCCACGGAGAGCCGCGCGAATAGCGAAAGGATTTCCGTATTTGGAATTGCGTGCTTGCGCAATGCCTCCGCCGCCTGGCGAATTTCCCGCTCGCCCGGCAAAAATACCAAGGTGTCACCGGCGCCGGGTGTCGCCAATACCTCGTCGATGACACGAACTATCGCGGCATTGAGATTAATTTCCCCATCGTCGTCGTCACCCATGGGGCGGTAATGAATGTCGACCAGATACATGCGGCCCGAGACTTCCAATACCGGCGCGCCATTAAAATGCGTTGCAAAGCGTTCCGCGTCGATGGTCGCCGAGGTGATGATGATTTTGAGTTCCGGTCGCTTCGGTAGCAACTGCTTCAAGTAGCCGAGCAGGAAATCGATGTTGACGCTGCGTTCGTGCGCTTCATCGATGATCAACGTATCGTATTGTGACAGCCAGCGATCGCTGTGAATTTCCGCCAACAAAATGCCGTCGGTCATGACTTTGATCAATGTGTCGTCTTGCACCCGATCGGTGAAGCGCACTTTGTAACCGACCACATGGCCAATTTCTGTTTTCAATTCTTGCGCGATGCGTGCGGCGACGCTGCGCGCCGCGATGCGGCGCGGCTGAGTACAACCGATGGCGCCGAAGACGCCGCGTTTGAGTTCCAGGCAGATCTTCGGCAACTGCGTGGTTTTTCCCGAGCCGGTCTCCCCACAGACAATTACCACTTGGTTTGCAGCGATGGTTGCCTGGATCTCCGCACGCCGATTGGCGATTGGCAAGTCATCGCTGAAACTCGGCCGTGGGAGCCGATCCTGGCGATGTTTGGCTTTATCCTTTGATTGTTGTATCTGTTGCGCAATATTTTGTAACGCCGCCGTATCGTC
>JANNFT010000367.1:0-5094 GCA_031380185.1 Pseudomonadota bacterium | reverse complement strand
CCGAGTTAAGCAAATCAGTCAGGCGAAGCTTTTCGCGGTTAAGTTTTTCCATTTCTTTCTCGATCGCACGCAGCGCGCTTTCTAACGGCCGCCGTTGCGCCGCGCGCGCGTTGCGGACTTCCGCTTGCTGCTTTTTCTGTTCCTTGCGATCAATGGCTTTGGCGCTCGGGGGCGGCACATTGTTGTAGCTCGTAGCGCCAGCCGCGGACGCATCGGTTTGATTGAGCCAATCGCGATAGTCGTCGAGATCACCATCGAATTCCTTCACTTCGCGATTAGCAACCAGCAACAGCACTTCAGTCGTGGTTTTTAGCAAATGGCGATCGTGCGAAACCACGACGATCGCGCCCTCATACTCTTGTAACGCGAGATTTAGAGCGTGGCGCATTTCTAGATCGAGATGATTGGTCGGCTCATCGAGCAGCAACAGATTCGGCCGCTGCCAGATCAGCAATGCCAGGGCGAGGCGGGCTTTTTCTCCTCCGGAAAATGGTGCGATCGGCGCCAACGCCTGGTCGCCATGGAAATTAAATCCGCCGAGGAAATTGCGTAATTCCTGTTCGCGTGTCCTGGTGTCGAGGCGCAGCAGATGTTGCAGCGGCGATTCGTCCAGGCGCAAGTGCTCTAGCTGATGTTGGGCGAAATAACCGACGGCGAGCCCTTTACCCTCGCGGCGGTCACCGGACTTAGTGTTCAATTCACCGGCGAGCAGTTTGATCAAGGTCGATTTACCCGCGCCATTTTTGCCAAGTAAGCCGATGCGTTCTCCGGCGCGAACCTCCAGATCCACGTTATTCAACACCGGCTTGTCGTCGTAACCCGCCGTAACTTTATCGAGCGTTAGCAACGGGTCGGGCATTTGCGAAAACGCGCGAAAACCGAACGTGAACGGCGAATCGACGTGCGCCGGCGCGATCTCCTCCATGCGGTCCAGCGCCTTCATACGGCTTTGCGCCTGGCGAGCCTTGGTGGCCTTGGCGCGGAAGCGATCGATGTAGGCGTGCAAATGCGCGATCTCGCGCTGTTGCTTTTCAAAGGCCGCTTGCTGCTGCGCCAAGTTCGCGGCACGCTGCCGTTCGAAGGCGCTGTAGTTACCGGCGTAGAGTTTGAGCGTTTGGCAATCGATATGGCAGATGTGGCTTACCGTGCCGTCGAGAAAATCGCGGTCGTGGGAGATCAAAATCAACGTACCTTGATAACGGCTCAGCCATTGCTCCAGCCACAGCACCGTTTCCAAATCAAGGTGATTAGTCGGTTCATCGAGTAGCAACAAATCGGAGCGGCACATCAGCGCTTGCGCCAGATTCAAACGCATGCGCCAGCCGCCGGAAAATGACGCCACGGGATGGTCGTGCTCACTCAGCGCAAAGCCAAGGCCATGCAACAAAGCCGCGGCACGGCTGCGAGCGGTATAGCCGTCGACTAAATCGAATTGATGGTGTAACTCCGCGAGGGCGTGGCCGTCGTTGCGTTTTTCTGCGCTTGCCAGATCCTGCTCAATGCGGCGCAGTTCCGCATCGCCATCGAGAGCGAAATCAATGGCGGCGCGATCTAGCGCTGGCGTTTCCTGGGCGACGTGGGCGATAGTAATGCGCGGCGGCATATCGAGGTCGCCGCCATCTTGATGAAGCTCACCGAGTAACAGCGCGAACAGCGTCGACTTACCGGAGCCGTTGGCGCCGACCAAACCGATCCGTTGGCCTTGGTGCAAGGTAAGATCAACGCCGTCGAACAGCACTTTTGTGCCGCGGGCAAGGGTAAGGTTACGAAAGGTGATCATCGCTTTGGTGGAATTCGGTAAGCATTGAAAAACCGCGAGTAGACCTCAAGATGTAGTCCGTTGGCAAGCAGCGCGACAAAAAATGCCTGCTTTGCGGCCGCATCCTGGTAAAAACATGAAAATAATCAAACGAATACTAACTTACCCGCTGATCGCCGTCGCGGCAATTGTACTGTTATTCGAAGAATGGTTGTGGCATCGGCTGATCAAATTAGGCGGACGGCTGGCTCGCCTTCCGCTGGTTGGACGCATCGAGGCATGGATTGCCGGCTTGCCGCCTTACGGCGCGTTGGCGTTTTTTCTGGCGCCGGCGTTGACACTGTTTCCGGTCAAAATAGCCGCGCTGTTCTTACTCGCTCACGGCCATGGCATTTTTGGCATAGCCGTAATCGCATTGGTAAAGCTCATCGGCACGGCTTGGGCCGCGCGGATTTATTTTTTGACTTCGCCACAACTGGTGAAAATCCGCTGGTTCGCGTCGTTTCACGCCTGGTTTATCGCGAAGAAAAACGCCTTGATTGCTTGGCTACGTGAACAGCCGGTATGGATTAAAACCCGTGCTTGGGTTGGCGCGATTCGAGAATTTGTGAAATCGTCCCGACCGGGAATCTCCCGCCGCTGGGGCGCCGCGCGGCGGCGGATTCGTGCTAGATGTTGCTTAGTGTCGCGCTAGCGCTACGTCAAGAGCCGCATGGAAATTGCCTTGCAGGCCATGCTAAGCTACCAGGCAAGCTGGATGCGGTTCGTGGCGAAGCAAAAATGTAAGGCGCGTCCCACCTACTATTTCTTCGGTAACGCAGTTGATTGGCGCGCCACGAGTTGCCAGCGACCATCGCGTTTCGCCCACACATTCAAATAGAATAACGACAACTGACGCGGTTCGCCTTTGACCACGGCTTCAAGGTTGGCATTGGCCATCACTGTGGCGGTGTCGCCATAAAATTTGACGCGGCTATTTTCCCGCTTGAACGAATTAATCTTGACGTCGCCGGACTTGAAGAGGGCGATGTAGCCTGGCTTGTCATACGTCGCACCCTGCAAGGTTTGGTAGACCATATCATCCGCGAACAGCTTGGCCATAGTGTCAGCGTCGGCGTTTTTCATCGCTTCGTAACGCAAATCTTCCAAGCGGTTCAGTTCGGCCTCGGTGCTCTCTTGCGCCAGAACCGGCAACGCCGCGAGCAAACAAAACAAAAAAGTCCATGCTATCCGTACGTGTTTCATGATCACTCCTTCCTGTGAGAACTCTGCTTGAGGGCCATAAGGCAAAAGGCATAGCCTGAGCGAATGGTTGGGTTACGTTTTACGCAGAAACCAGCGGCCACCATATTCTAAACCAAAGTTATGTCATTCCCGCGTGCCCAAGGGCACGCGGGAATGACAATTTGAAATGTGATTGGGAATTCAAAACCCCACCTAAACCTCGAAGCAGGCTAAGTGCGTACCGCCGCCGCCGCCGCTCGCTCTAGTACCCATTCGGAGATGAACAATTGCGCCAACGGGTTCTGATATGCCTGCGAATGAAACAGGCCCAGCGGCTTGCGATCGGCTTCAAATTGCGTGATGCGCCATGTGCCCGAGGGCGAAGGTTCGGCCATCACCCGCAGGTAAGGCCCGGCCAGGGGCGCGCTCCAATCGATCAGCACCAGGCTGAGTGCCGATACCAAACCAAAAGGCAATCCGAGCACGATGGTGGCGACCGCAAAGATCGCTGGCAGACTGACCAGCATCAAACAAACAAATGCTGTCAGCCGTTCGCCCTGTGTGCCTTCACGCAGATAGTTGATAACCAGCGCCGGCGCCATGGTCAACAGTGACTGCCACACACCGCTGGCCCAACGCTGGTCTTTCTGCGGCTGTTTGTAGAACGGCTCAAGCTCGGGCAAAGCCCACGGCCCGCCCAAAATACTCATGTCATACGGCGAGCGGAATGATCGTGGTGGCGCAGGCGGTGGCGGAGGGTTGAACAAATCCAATTGCTCGCCGCGCGTTACGCGCCGTGAGGAGATATCGTTGCGAAGTGATTCGGTCAGTGCGCCGTATTTGTCCGCTCTGCTTTCCATTTCTTCCCGGAAGGACCGCATGCCAGCATAGTCCATGATCTTGAGTAACTGATTGATGCGCTTGTAGAGCGGCGCGCTAATGATACCCCAGATCAAATCCGCCATGCTGCCGGCCAATCGCACGCCGGTAATGGCGGCGGTGGCCTCGTCGCCCTGCACCCGCACGATCGCGACGTGTTCGGGCGCGAGCGCGCTGGAAGGCATGCAACCGGCCAATCGTTCGGCGTGTTCCCGCATGCGCTGCAACAGCCAACCGCCCAGCGCCATTACGCCCATTAGCCCCACGCCCACTCCTAGCGCCCAAGGTCAGAGCGCAAAGTCGCGGCCTTGATAGACACTGTAGAACAGCACCGTCCAGCCAGCGAACAGCCCGGCAAAAACCCAAGACCCCAGATCGATCAACTCTTCGCCGCTGCTACGCGCGTGTGCCGAGAGGAACGGCGTGGCCAACGTGACTACCCCCAGAATTCGCTTGGCGAGGTATTCGTCTTTGATGGCCCAGAACACCACGTTGCCGCCGTGACTGTGCGCGATGACTACATGGTGTGCATGCGGGAATTCCTCGAGCTTTTCGAACAAGTGGCGGCGAAAATCATCGGCCGCGCGCGTGCGCTGCTTAATGCTATTGGCGCCGCTCCAGCGAAACGGCTCGATCCGTGCCCGCCAGCCCAATTGCCAGCGCAGTGTGTCGCAGAGCCTGCTGTCTTTTTCGACCCAATCGGCGCGCTTAGCAAACGTGCCGTGCACGGTGTGAATCACGAAGCGCGGCGGCAGCGATTCCAGATAGTCGGGGTCTTTCTCGGGCGGCAGCTTGGGTCGTGAAGGGGGTGGACGGAGAAATTCAAGCAAGTTCAAACGGTTCAGGCGACCCAGTTCGCCACCCATGTCACCCATTCCCTCAGTCAAGCGGCCGGTTGTGCGCATAGGAAATATATACCCGCTTTTCGCTGACGGAAACTATATCGCTCGGTCGAGCTTGGGTCAATCGCATATGTAGGGAAACCATATCGCGCGAATAGAATAAAACGGATTTTGGCAATAAACATCCCAGAAGCGCCCGTTGACTGTCTTTCCATTCCGGCCTCCCCGATTTTCGTTGAAGTTTTCGTCTAATTGCGGCTATTTTCGACGTACTTCCACGATTAACGCCGGATACTAAGAAGGCGCATCATTTGGTGTCGGAAGCTTGAATGAAAAGTTTTTGCAGGAGAGCACATTGAAACGAACATGTCGATGATCGGTAAATCCTAA
>JANNFT010000352.1:0-3466 GCA_031380185.1 Pseudomonadota bacterium | reverse complement strand
CATAAGCCTCGTCCACCATTTCTTTATAGCCGCGCTTCATGGAAACAATCCTTAACAAAGAAATAACTGATTGGCAAAATCGAGCATTGCATTCGGCCCCAAATAGGTGCGAAACGCCACATACATCGCGACCGCAAGCATCGCCAAGAGCAAGAACTGGAGCGGCTTCCACGACGATGGCGTCATGTTAACGCCACGCTTTCGCGCTCCCTAAGTCGTTCCACCGGCCGTTCGTCGATCGGCCAATTCGCGAGCGCCGCCAGCAGGCTGAGTCCGATGGTGATGAGCCAAATCGTTTGGTACGAGCCGGTTTTGTCGAACAAATAACCGCCGAGCCAGGCGCCGATAAAGCTACCAAACTGATGGCTCAAGAAAACAAATCCCGACAACATCGAGAGATATTTGACGCCGAAAATTTGTGCGACAACGGCGCTGGTAAGCGGGACGGTGCCGAGCCACAACAGGCCAATTCCCGCGGCAAACAAATACACCGACAGCGGCGAAATGGGAATCAGTAGAAAAATTGCGATCACCACGGCGCGGAGAAAATAGATCAGCGACAGCAAATTTTTCTTACTGTAATGCGCCCCCAAGCTGCCCCAGGAATAACTGCCGATCACATTGAACAAACCGATGAGCGCGAGCGCGATCATGCCGTCCTTCGCGCTAAGCCCTTTGTCCACAATGTAAGACGGCAAATGTAAACCGATGAACACCACTTGAAATCCGCACACGAAATAACCCAACGTCAACAACTTGAATCCGCTATGGCTGAACGCCTCGCGTAAGGCCTGCATGATCGATTGCGGCGCAATAGCGGATTCAGCGGCACGTTCGCGATATTCCACCATGCCGTTAGCGAGCGGCAGCATCAGCGCAGCCATCGTCGCTAAAATCAGTAACGCGACGGCCCAACCCCAACCGGCAATCAAGCCGTGGGTCGCAGGCACCATGACGAATTGCCCGAAAGAACCAGCCGCACCGACGATCGCCAGCGCTTTAGAACGAAACGCCGGCGTGACCGCGCGGCCAACGACACCGAACACGATGCTGAACGTCGTGCCGCTCAAACCCAAACCGATCAGTACGCCCGCAGAAAGGCTGAGTCCGAAAGCACTTTCGGCGTAGGACATAAAGATCAGTCCCAACACGTAGGATATTGCGCCGAACACCACCACCCGGCCGGCGCCGAAGCGATCGGCGATCATGCCGACAAGAGGCTGCGCCAATCCCCACAACAAATTTTGTATTCCTAACGCAAACGCAAAATTCTGCCGCGTGAGGCCGAGGTCCGTCGTCATCGGCTGCAAAAATAATCCGAAGCCGTGCCGCAAGCCCATGGAGAGCGTCACAACCAGGCCACCACAAATGAGGATCATGGTCGGCGTACGCCAATGGGGTTTTGTTAAAGAGTACGCCGTCGTCACAAACGTCCTGGTGAAAAACTATCAGTGAAAGACATTATCCATGAATTATCATGGGATCGCATGTCAGCCGTTGCCTACGCGGCATTCCGCAACGGCGCTATTGGTGACAGAATCTCACCCGTGGCAATGCTGATTTTCAGACACTCATGAATTATGAGGCTGATCGGCCATTTGAGATTGTTTTGAATAGCGACTGCGATACCCACCTGCGCGATCCCATCTCTTGTCATTCCCGCGAAAGCGGGAATCCATTGGGCCTTGGAAAGTCAACATTCCCGCTTTCGCGGCAATGACAAGAGGTGAGGTTGAAGCCTGTGAGTATCGGTATCAGATTTGAAACGCGAATGCCGCGCTTACGATTGCCTGAATTTGGAAACAGGCGCTACGCCAGAGTTCGCCCCGGCACGAGCCTTATACACTCCGTACGGGTTCGAGTACCGAGGACTCTTTGCCGAATACATCGATGACCCGAATAGCGTGTTTATGAAGAAAAAGTTGAAGCGCCGCTTCTCGAAAATAAATCCCTCGATTCGGCTGCGCTGCCTCCAGGTTACATCTGGGGTTAGGCGCGATACGCGTTGCATTGCACCTTACATTTTTTTGAATCTCGACACGACGCTTATCCAGCTTGCCTCGTGGCGATGCATGCCCTAGGAGCCAATGGCGCCAGGCCACCCCCGTATCCATGCGGCTTCTGGCATAGGCAGTGAGAATATTAAGCGCAACCGAAATACGCGGCATGCACTTGTTCGCTGTCGCGCAATTCCTCGGCGCTGCCCGACGCGACCACACGGCCTTGCGCGAGCACGTAACCGGCGTGGGCGATGGCCAAGGTTTGACGCACATTCTGTTCGACCAAAAATACTGTGATGCCTTGCGCGTTGACTTGTTGGATCACGTGAAAATTTTCTTGCACGAACAACGGCGACAAACCGAGCGACGGTTCATCGATCAACAAGCATTTCGGCTCGGCCATCAAGCCGCGCCCGATTGAAAGCATCGCCTGCTCGCCGCCGGAAAGAGTTCCGGCAAATTGCCGGTAGCGCTCTTTAAGACGCGGAAAAATTTTTATGACAGTTTCAACTCGCGCCGCGATCTTGTCGCTATCGGTTTCAAGATAGGCGCCGAGCCTGAGGTTTTCCGCAACGCTCAGTCGTGGAAAAACACGGCGCCCTTCGGGAATACAGGCGATGCCGTGAGCGATGACTCGATGCGTGTGCATGCCGGTCAGGTCCGTTTCGCCCAGCAATATGCGTCCTGCGCGCGCCGGCGTTAGGCCGAGAATGGCGCGTATTAGCGTGGTTTTACCGGCGCCATTGCCGCCGAGCAAACAGGTAATCTTGCCCGCGACCGCGGTGATACTAACGTCACTCAACACATCCGCTTGATCGTAGCCGGCGACAACATTTTCGAGCTTGAGGGTTGCGCTCATGCCTGCGTTCCTAAATATGCCGCCTGAACTTCGGCGTCGCGCGCAACGTCTCGATAATGTCCTTCGGCAATTTTCTTGCCGAAGTTGAGCACCGCGCAGCGTTCGGTAATGCGCTCGATTACCGACATCTCATGCTCGATCAGAATGATGCCGAGCGACGGCGAGCGCGATTTTTCCTGAAGCAAGTCGTCCATCAGCGCGCGGGTTTCGTCGAAGGTCATGCCGGCAGAAGGCTCGTCGAGTAACAGCAATTTGGGTCGCCCGATCAAGGCGCGACAGATCTCCACGCGACGGCGATCGATCATGGATAGACTCGCCACCGGCTGTTCCATTCGTTGCGCGAGCGCCGGATTAAAACGTTCGAGCAATGCACTTGCGACTTCGAGCTGAAATGAGACGTCCTTCGCAAGTTCGCGCCGCTTCATCAAACTGAACCACAGTCCACTGCGATGATGACAATGATCTCCAATCGCGATATTGTCGAAAATCGACAGCGGCAAACACAATCTCGATCGTTGAAAAGTACGTGCGACGCCGGAACGAAAAATCCGTTGCGGCGTGTGACCCGTGATATCTTCGCCACCCAGTTGAATCCGACCCGCCGACA
>JANNFT010000304.1:0-9059 GCA_031380185.1 Pseudomonadota bacterium | reverse complement strand
GTGCCGAGCGGGAGTGTGATTCCCTATCCATTGGCGACACAGAATTTTCATCATGAAGTCGAATTAGTGGTCGCGCTCAAGGGCGGTGGCATGAACATCAAGCCAGAAGCCGCGCTGGACCTAGTGTTTGGCTATGGCGTGGGTGTAGACCTGACGCGCCGCGACTTGCAACAGGCCATGAAAGATAAAGGCCGGCCCTGGGATATTGGTAAGGCGTTCGACCGCGCCGCGCCGATTGGCGCGCTACGACAAGTGTCCAGCGGGCATGTAAGCCAAGCGGTTATAACATTGGCGGTCAACGGCGAGGTGAAGCAGATCAGCGACGTGAAAGAAATGATCTGGAACGTGCCGGACATCATCGCCCATTTGTCGGGTTTATTCGAACTCAAAGCCGGCGATTTGATTTTCACCGGCACGCCGGCAGGCGTCGGGCCGCTGAAACAGGGTGATCGAATCAAAGCGCGCGTTGCGGGCCTGCCGCCACTTGATTTCAGCATTGGCTAGCCATGCGTAAACTATACGGATATTTTCGTAGCTCGGCGGCGTTTCGCGCTCGAATCGCGCTAAACCTAAAGGGTTTGGATTACGAGAGTGCAAGCGTTCATCTGGTAAAAAATGGCGGCGAGCAATTCGCGCCGGAGTATCGTGCGCTCAATCAGCAGTCCCTCGTTCCGGTTTTGCAAGAGGGCGAATTAACACTGACGCAGTCCCTTGCGATCATCGAATATCTCGACGAGGTTTATCCCGAGCCGGCGTTTCTGCCCAAGGCGGCGGCGGAGCGAGCGCGGGTTCGCTCGCTGGCGCTGATGGTCGCGTGCGAAATTCATCCGCTGAATAATTTGCGCGTGTTGCGTTATTTGGTGAAAGATTTAAAAGTAACGGAAGCGCAGAAGGATGAGTGGTATCGGCATTGGGTCGCGAGCGGGTTGGCGCCATTGGAAACGCGCCTTGCGAATGATGCCGCGACAGGAACATTTTGTCACGGTGAAAAACCAGGTCTCGCCGATATCTGTCTCGTGCCGCAACTTGCGAATGCACGGCGTTTTAATATTGCGCTAGATGCATTTCCGACGCTGGTGCGCATCGAACAAAATTGCATGGCGTTGAAACCTTTTCAGGACGCGGCGCCTAGTGCTCAGCCGGATGCGGAGTAGTTCAGCGTCCGCGATGGGTTTCGCTGCGCTCTACCCATCCTACGATTGCCGCTGGGCAATGCCATAGTTGCTTGCCCAACTTAGGCCGGATTCAGTTTTCGCAATCGGCCGATATTCACAGCCGATTCAGATCCAAATGCAGAAATATATGGTCGCTGGCAACCCGGTCCGCTTGCCCTCATGGCCCTAGGCCAGAGGCTAGCCTAGCTACCCCGTCCCCACCCTTCTCCGCGGGGGAGAAGGGTGTCGTTCCTCTCTCCCTCTGGGAGTGGGTGCAGGGTGAGGGGGCGCGATTTAATTGGCTACTGTGTTTAGACATTACCACCAACGTGTTTTCCCATATCCCAAGAAAAACCTATACCATCACGGTAACGCCAAGCCGCGCCGCGCGCTCGGCACCCGCTAATCAGGGATACGAGGAGGAGCACATACCATGGCCGAACCATCACCCGTCGTCAATCCTTACGCCTATGACAATAGCGCGATCGAAACACCACCGGCGACGTTAGGCGGCGCACTGCGTCGTGTCGGTCCTGGGCTTGTGTTGACCGCATCTATTGTTGGATCCGGCGAGTTGATCGCCACCACTAAACTCGGCGCCGAAGTCGGTTATGTGTTGCTGTGGGCGGTGATCGTTGCTTGCTTAATCAAAGTCGTCATCCAGGGCGAAATCGGGCGGTACACCATCGCCACCGGAGAAACGGCACTGCAATTCATGAATCATATGCCCGGCCGGATCTTCGGACTATCGTGGGTGATTTGGCTTTGGGCGCTGGTCGGCGTTCTAGTCATGTTCGCCGTCGGTGGCATGTACGGCGGCGTAGCGCAGACGCTTCATCTGATGATGCCGGGCATCGGCGTCGACGTCTGGGTGGGTGTGTTGCTATTGGTTACGCTAACGGTGCTGCTGACCGGTTCCTACGGTCAAATCGAGTTTGTCGCGACGTTTTTAGTAGTGATTTTTACCATACTGACGGTCGTTACCGCGGGGATGTTGCTATTCCATCCGGAATATTTCACGTGGGGCAGCGTCGCTAAAGGTCTCGCGTTTGACGTGCCAGATAAAGGCTTCTTCACCGCCGTCGCCGTGTTCGGCATCACCGGCGTTGGCGCCATTGAGCTTACTCAATATCCCTACTGGTGTGTGGAAAAAGGCTACGCCCGCTTCGCCGGCGTGCGTGATGGCAGCGCCGCATGGAACGCGCGCGCACGAGGCTGGATTCGCGTAATGCACGTGGATATCCTGCTGGCGATGGTGATTTACACGTTCGCCACCATCGCGTTTTATCTGCTAGGCGCCGGTGTGCTGAATACTTTGGGACTCATTCCCGAGTCCAGCAAGATGATCGAAAATTTATCCAAGATGTACACTGAAATGCTCGGCGCCGTTGGCTTGTATTTATTTTTCTTCGGCGCCATTGCGGTGCTTTACAGCACCATTTTCGCCGCCACCGCAGGCATGTCGCGCCAGTTCGCCGATCTCGCCGGACTGGCCGGCGCCTATAAATTCACCGACTACACGCAGCGCTTAAAGTGGCAGCGCATCATGGTCGTCGTGTTCAACGCCACGCCGGTTTTGCTCTATTACGCGGTCAAACTGCCGGCGCTGATGGTCATTATTACCGGCGTCTCCATCGCCCTGCTGCTGCCGATCCTTTCGATCTGCACGCTCTATCTTCGCTATAAAAAGTTACCGCAAGAAGTTGCGCCGCCGCAATGGGTGTCGGTGCTGTTGTGGGTCACGACGATTGTTATCACAGTCGGCATGACGTGGTATGCGTTGAAGCAATTGCCGATGTTTAAGTAGATCGCCGGGAAGGGTGGATGCCGCGCCGCGCGTCTTCAGCCATCCGACGGCTAGTGCATGATCTTGGGGAATCCGGTGCGCGCCCCTGGTGCGAGCCTTTTGTTTTTAAGGGTTTCGGGTTTTTCGCGCCTTGCGCAAAAATCCTCGAAACGCTATATTCCAACGTTTGTTCCGTCCATCGCGGAACCCTTCCAGTCAACAAAATCCAAAGGAGTTTTTCATGAAAAAGCCCATGCGCGTTGCGGTCACGGGCGCCGCCGGCCAGATCGGTTATAGTCTGTTGTTCAGAATTGCCAGCGGCGAGATGCTCGGTAAAGATCAGCCGGTGATATTGCAATTGCTGGAAATTCCCGACGAAAAAGCGCAAAAAGCGCTGCGGGGCGTGATGATGGAAGTGGAGGATTGCGCCTTCCCGTTGCTCGCCGGCAGCAGCGCGCACGGCGATGCGATGAATGGTTTCAAAGACGCCGATGTCGCCTTGCTGGTCGGCGCGCGGCCGCGTGGCCCCGGCATGGAGCGCAAGGATTTGCTCGAGGCAAATGGGGCGATCTTCACGCTGCAAGGCAAAGCGTTGGATGCGGTTGCGTCGCGCAACGTGAAAGTGTTGGTCGTCGGTAATCCCGCCAACACCAATGCGCTGATCGCACAGAAATCCGCGCCGTCGCTGCCGGCGAAAAATTTTACCGCCATGATGCGCCTCGATCACAATCGCGCGCTGTCGCAAGTCGCCGCGAAAATCGGCAAGCCGGTCGCCAGCATTAAGAAGATGACGATTTGGGGAAACCATTCGGCGACGCAGTACCCGGATTTATTCAATGCCGAAATAGACGGCCAAAAAGTCTGGCCGATGATCAACGATCAAGCTTGGTTGGAAGGTACATTTATTCCGACGGTGCAAAAACGCGGCGCGGCGATTATCGAGGCGCGCGGCTTGTCATCGGCGGCGTCGGCGGCTAATGCGGCGCTCGAACACGTTCGCGATTGGATGCTCGGGACAGCAGCGGGCGATTGGGTCACCATGGGCATTCCGTCCGACGGCAGCTACGGCATTCCGGAAGGCGTGATGTTCGGCTATCCCGTCACCTGCGCCAATGGCGAATACAAGATCGCGCCAGGCTTGGAACTCTCCGAGTTCAGCAAAACCCGCGCCGCGGCGACACATAAGGAATTGTTAGAAGAGCGTGACGGTGTGAAGCACTTGTTCAAATAATTGCGCTGTAAAATTCCTGAACGGTATTGTCATTGCGAGTTGCCTGTGTCGGCGCTGCCGATACTGCACACGGGCCCTTAACCGGCTGCGTGCTCGCTCCTCCCTTTTTAAAGGGAGGTTGGGAGAGATTTTGTGGCGGTGGCTCACGATTGCCCTGTGGATAACTGAGGTTCATGGAAAGCCGCTTGTTTCGGTTGAAACGGCACACGGACCATGAACCGGCTGCGCGCTCGCCCCGCCCTTTTAAAGGGAGGCTGGGAGGGATTTTGTGGCAGTGGCTCACGATAGGCGCCTGAAAATCCCCCTCATTCCCCCTTTACAAAAGGGGGAAGGGCTACGATGCTAATGCCCTGTGGATAACTGGGGTTCATGGCAAGAAGCAAAGCGACGCAGCCATCAAGATTTTGGCGCAGCCAAATGTTAGATTGCTGCGTCGTTAAGAGCGCTCCTCGCAACGACTAAGCATTAGGCCGGCGCTAGAACCCGCAACTCCATACCCTTAACAAATTCTTTCACGCGCACGCGATAAGCCTGCATGTGCGGCGCGACTGCGTGCGCCTTCAGCGCCGCGACACTTTCCCACTGCTCCACGATCACGATTTTGTCCGGGCCAACGCGCGCTTGGGTCGGAATCCCTGTCTCGGCATCGATAGCCGGAGCATAGGCAAGACATCCGGCTTCGGCTTTTACGTCGGGAATAAGTTTGCGGAATTCCGTAAGAAACGCATCGCGTGTACCGGGCGCCAGATCGATCGTGGCAATCACATGAATCATGGTTTTCCTCCTTGAAAGATGAATGTGGGCAAGCCGTTGCAACGGCTTGATGGAATGTCATTCTAACCTGTGCGCCAATGCCGAACGGGTTGCATCGGCTTTGCACCCAATATATTGCGGTGACGAGTCATGCTTGAAATAAAAAATCCCATTTTTCGAGATTTATTGACGACACCTTGTCGACAGATGACAATGCCGGTGGGCGCCACCCGTCTCCGCAAGCGAAAGGGGATTGATTCCCTTCTCGCGCGCGGAGAAGGGCAGGGATGAGGAGCCACGAGGAAATTGTCGCGTAAAACTTATTATTTATTAAGGAGATCGAAATGGCGGCTCAAACCCCTTTTCTAGCCGGTCAGGAAACGCTCGCGGCGCTTGACTCGCGTTATGTCGAGACCGCAGGTTTGCCGTGGAAGCCGACGCTCACACCGGGAATCGACATGAAAGTATTGCTTGAGGACAAGGAAAGCGGATTGCTTACGGCGTTGTTCCGCTGGCAACCGGGTACGCAACTTCCGCTACACGAACACGTCGAGATCGAACAGACCTATGTACTTGAAGGCAGCATTGTCGACGAAGAAGGCGAAGTTCGCGCCGGCGACTATGTCTGGCGGCCGAAGGGCAATCGCCATTTGGCGCGCGCGCCGAATGGCGCCTTGGTGATTTCGTTTTTTCTCAAGCCGAACAAATTTCTGGTCGGCGACCTCGCGGGTAATGAGTTGAAATGAACGCGGACGGCGCGGTGTATTGGTATGCCAAACGATATTGCCAACGCGGTCGCGTTTTTCGCATCCGACGCGTCGTCCGACATCATTGGTCAGGAGATCGTTGTTGATGGCGGATTTTTGCAGACGCCGCTAATGAATGTGCAAATGACCAGCACACCGTAAGTAATCAGCATTGACACCACCCTTGCCGCGGCGCAACCTTATGTTGTCTCGGCAACGCGGGTTCGGTCGAGCTTCATTCAAACAGCATAGGAGGAGATCATGTCGAGGAACACGAGCTATATCAGTTGGGCAGCGCGCGCGGCTTTGGCGACGCTGGTGGTCGCGCTGGGGGCATGCCAAAGCGTGCCGAAGGCGGCAAGCAGCGCCGGTGGTATCCAAGCGGGTTCCTTCACCACTAGTGACGGCGTGAAGCTGCACTACTTGGAGGCGGGCTCGGGAAAACCATTGGTGATGATCCCCGGTTGGTCACAAACTGCCGAGCAATTCAAACATCAGCTCACCGGTTTGAGCGACAAATACCACGTCATCGCAATCGATATGCGTGGTCATGGTGAATCGGCGAAACCCAATCACGGCTATCGCATCCATCGCTTGGCCGCCGATGTGCGCGAATTTCTGATTGCCAAAAATCTGAAAGACGTCAACCTAGCCGGCCACTCGATGGGTTGCTCAGTGATTTGGGCTTATTGGGAATTGTACGGCTCGGATCGCTTGGCGAAACTGTTGCTGATCGATCAGATGCCGATGATTACGTCGAATCCGAATTGGTCGGATCAAGAGAAATCAGACGCAGGCGCGATTTTCGACAAGAATTCCTTGTACGACGTCACCAACGCGTTGGCGGGACCGGACGGCGTCAAGACGACTGAAGGCTTTATCGCCAACATGTTCACCAAGCAATATTCTCGAGACGAAGTGAAGTGGGTGGTGGCGCAAAACCTGAAAATGCCAAGACGCTATGCGGCGGATTTGCTGTACGACCATTCGACCAACGATTGGCGCGATATGCTGCCGCGCCTTAACTTGCCGACACTGATTGTGGGCGGCCGAGTCAGCGTGGTCGGCTGGAAATCGCAAGAGTGGATGGGCACGCAGATTCCGGGTTCGAAGGTCGTTATTTTCGAAGACGCCGAGGGTGGCAACCACTTTATGTTCATGGAGAACCCGGAGAAATTCAACAGGGTGGTCACCGAATTTATCCGGTAGTCCGAACGTTGACCTATTGAAATAGCCGAAGTCCATACTTGGTGTGGGTTTCGGCCTAATAGCTCGCCCTGGTCGTCGCGCGCGTCCTCACCCCCAAGCTCGAAACTCGCCACCCAGCGCATGCTCAGCGACGACACGGCCGCGCACTCCCTGGGTCGCGTCCTGGGCGTGGGTCAATTGCAACCCGAGGCGCTGTATCAAGCCCTGGACTGGCTGCATGCGGCGCAGCCTGGCATCGAGAAACGCTTGGCGCGCCAGCATATCGCCGGCACGACCTTGGTGCTGTATGACCTGACCTCGACTTGGCTCACTGGGCGCTGTTGTCCCTTGGCCGCCCGCGGTCATTCACGCGATGGCAAACGCGATGATCCGCAGATTGTCTTTGGTTTGATTGGTAGCGCCGCCGGATGCCCCGTGGCGGTCGAAGTGTTTCCCGGCAACTGCGCTGACCCGGCCACTGTCGCGGCGCAGGCCGTGAAGCTCAAGGATCGCTTTGGTATCGAGCAGATCGCCTGGGTAGGAGATCGCGGCATGATCACCTCCGCGCGCATCAACAACGTCCTGCGGCCCCATGGCATGGACTGGATCAGCAGCTTGCGCGCCGCGCAGATTGCGCTGTTGGCGCACGAACGCGGTCCGTTCCAGCCGTCGCTGTTTGATGAGCGCAATCTGCTGGAAATCGCCAGCGAGCACTTCCCGGGCGAGCGATTGATTGTCTGCCGCAATCCCTTGCTCGCCGAGGCTCGCTCGCGCAAGCGCAGCGAGCTATTGGCGGCCACTGAAGCGCAGTTGTCGTGGGTGCGCAAACAGACTTAGATCGACGCCGAGGCCGCCCTGGATGGCTTGTATGTTAGTGGCTGGCCTAGGGCCATTCGCACCAGCCTCCCCGAGAAATCGCTCGATGCGAACGTCGCCGTGGCCGCCTACAAGAGTCTGTCTGAGGTCGAACGTGCCTTCCGCTCGATCAAGACCGTCGACTTGCAGGTGCGTCCGGTGTTCCACTATAGCTCGCCACGACGAAGTCGGACTTATTCAGAGCTTCCATTGGGGAGCTTGGGAAGGGTCAAGCTAATACCAAATCGGCTCGCCGTTTTCTCGCCGGAGGTATCGAAGAAGTGAAGCTCACCCGCCTCTGTGGCAATCCATACTTCGAGCGCACCGGCGTGGAGATAGGCGCGTGTCTTACTGGTGATCTCCACTTCCGTGTTCGACGGGGAAATAACTTCCACGCAAATTTCCGGCGCGCTCGGCAATATTTCGGCGCTTGCGTTGCGCTTCATAAAGGCCTGCGATGCCCACACTACATCCGGTACGCGCAAACCGATATCGGTCAACACCGGACACTCGGTCAACACGACGCCTTCAGTAAGTTGCTTTATCAACTCGCCGGTAATGTAGGCCTGAAGCAGCGCATGTCGCGCTCGCGCCGGACTCATTTCGATTTTCCCCCATGCGTTGAGCTCAATCTTGTATGGCAGATCGCGAAGAGTAGGATCACGAAGAACTTCCTCCCATTTCAATGTCAGCGCTTCGGGCGATGTGATGTTTCCCATGGTCGGCAAACCTAAATGGATTACAGCAATAATTATACGCCATTCGCCCCGCAACGACCGGGTAAGACTCACGACTAACCAGCGCTAATCCCCGTCCATGCGCCGCAGCGGCCTATTCCTCAAATATCTGATCCCGCTAGTGCGCCTATCGGCGGGCGGGTTATTGGCAAATAGCCTGACCGAACTGTTTTTTTCCAATCAGGAAAACAAGACCGCGCTGGGTCGAATTCAGCAATAAAAAGCGGCGCGTGCGGCGATTCGCATCGAGCAGTTCGTGCGCGAAATCGAGCATCAATTTGGCGTGGATCGCGCAAACGCCGTGGCAGTCTGCCGGCGCTTCGCTTAGTCATCGGCGTCTCGACACCTTGCGCGTCTTGCGTCACGTGCCGACGGGAACGGAAGGGAGGCATCTCGACCCCCCTGGGCACGAGCAACTGCGGGTGTCGCGTCTGGCAATGGATGGCGCGGATGGCTGGCAGTTTTTTATGAGAAAGAATATGAATTTGCCTACAAGCCTTTCCGCGCGTAGCCCGCAAATCGAATATCTCGGAAGACGACATCGAGCAAGTAGGGCGCAATCGCGCAGCATTGCGCCGCATGATAAGTGCCGAGAAACGCGAAGACTTA
>JANNFT010000234.1:0-34440 GCA_031380185.1 Pseudomonadota bacterium | reverse complement strand
GTCAGCGTACTCACGACGCTGACCTTCATTGTCACCGCATGCGGCAAGTCATCGAACTTGTCCGAGGCCGAGCATCTTGAAAGAGCTAAGGCTTTCCAAGCCGATGGGAAAACTCAAAGTCTGGTCATTGAGCTAAAAAATATCCTACAAAAAAACCCAAACCACCCCGAAGCCCATTGGTTGCTAGGCGACGTTTACTCAAGTTTGGGCTTTGGTAAAGACGCGGAAAAAGAACTACTGCGGGCGCAGGAACTGGGCATCGATCCCGAAGTGATAAAGGCGCCCCTCGGTAAGGCGTTATTAGATCAAAAAATGTACAAACGCGTCCTAAACGAAATACAGCCAGGCCCTAAATCGGCGGCGAAAAACATAGCGGCGATTAAGACGCTTTACGCGCAGGCAGAGATAGGGCTTAAGCATTTCGAAAAAGGTTGCGAATTGTTTCGCGATGCAAAACTGTCGGATGCCACTTACGTTCCCGCATATTGGGGGATTTCACAGTGTTCGTCAGGCTACGGCAAGCCAATCGAAGCGGGCGATGAGCTCGACAAAGCGATTGAAATCGATCCGAAAAACGTAGAAACCTGGCTACTGCGCGGCGATCTCTGGCGCAATCAAAAACAACTGAACGAAGCTGAAAAAGCCTACACCACGGGATTGAGCCATCGTCCGGAGCACGTAGCCTCATTGATAGCGCGCGCTTCCGTGCGAATACCACTAAATAATAATGCCGGCGCACTAGAAGATCTCGGCGCCGCCGATAAGATTGTCAAAGATCACCCACTTGCGCTGTATTTTCGAGGTGTGATGCACTTCAAGGTCAAAAAATACAAGGAAGCCAAAGCGGCATTCGAGGCCGTCTTAAGGACTAGCCCGGGTTACCTTCCGGCCGTTTTGTGGATGGGTATGGCCGACTACGCGCTTAACAATTTGGAGCAGGCCAGCCATGCTTTTGCGCAGTATACGAGTGCGGTGCCGAACTCTACCGAAGCGCAGTCATTATTAGCCATCACCAGGGCGCGCCTGGGAGGGAAAGTGGCGGCGAGGGAAACCCTGGCAGCCCTTGACAAGATCGATATCAATGACGCGCAGACCCTCACGTTGATCGGCCAAGCGCATCTGCTGACTGGAGATGATCAAGCGAGCGCCCGCTATTTAACCCGTGCGATTGAAAAGCAACCGGAAGCAACGGATCCACGCGTAAGTCTCGTGGCGGCGCTTTTGCAAAGGGGCGACGCACCGGGTGCGGTGCGCCAGGCTGAAGAGATGTTCAAGAAAACGCCAAGCGACGTACGAGCAGCCGCTGTTTTGATTGGGGCGCTGCTGCAAAATCAGCAATCCGATAGGGCGTTTGAAATTGTCAAACAACTCGAGCAACAGATGCCAAAGAGCGTCATACCGCCGATCTATCGTGCGGCCATCAAGGCCAAACTGGATGATCTGGATGGCGCAAAAGTAGAACTCGAAAAAGCCTATAAATTACAACCGAACCACGTCTTGATCGGCCACTCCCTTGCCGCGATCGCGATCAAACACAACAAACTGGACGAGGCTCGGCGCTATTACCAACAAGTAAGGGAGAAAAACGCAGAACCGTTTGAGACGCTGATGGCCATGTACGATTTGGAGGTTCTGGCAATACAACCCGATGCTGCGCGCAAGTTGGTTGAAGTCGCAGCCGCGAAATATCCCAAGGCGGCGCGCTCCGCCACGATCGTCGCCGCGGCTTATATCCGTGCCGGACAGCCTGATAAAGCCCTCGCGGTTAGTTCAGCGGCTGCAGATGCCAACCCAAACGACATCGACCTTTTGACTGCGCGCGGAAGTGCTTTTTTCGACAAGGGCGAAATTACAAATGCACTGGTGAGTTTCAATCGGGTTGTGAAACTGCGACCTGATTTTGTCGACGGCTATATTAATTTGGCGCTGATTCACAATGCAACGGGGAATTTTGCGACATCAAGAAACAATCTGCAGCAGGTGCTGAAAATCGATTCGAAAAATCGCCGTGCGCGACTTATGCTGGCGGGCTTGAACATCCGTGACAAAAAATATGACGAAGCCCTGAAACTCGCACACGGCGTGGAACAAGAAGATCCAACACTTGCCGAAGCTTACGTATTGCAGTCCACTACATTGACGGTGCTAAAACGGCAAGCGGAAGCTTTAGCCGCGCTGGTTCGCGCGCAGAAAGCGATGCCCGACTCCGCAATACCGGTCATTGAAATTGCAAAATTACAATTCCACGAAGGCCGGCATGACGAAGGGCTTAAAACGATCAAATCGTGGCTCCAGGTGCATGCTGATAACCTCCCCGCAACGGCCTTTCTAGCGGAAAGCCTGATGATTCAAAACAAGAAGGATGAAGCGATCGCCGTATACGAAAGGATATTGAAACTCTCCCCTGAGCACCCGATTGCACTGAACAACCTCGCAAACATATTCATCACTCGCGACCCATCACTTGCGCTTAGGTACGCGAAGAGAGCCTATCAACGCGCCCCGGGCGATGTTGCAGTCATGGATACTTATGGTTGGCTTTTACTTAAGACAGGGGATTCAAAACAGGCGTTGGGGCTATTAAGAACTGCCTTTGCGGCGGCGCCCTACGCGACGGAGGTGCATTTCCACCTTGCCGCAGCAATGGTCGAAAATGGCGAGAAAGCGCAAGCCAGGAAAGAATTGGAAAAACTGCTTAGTAATCAACGCGAGTTCCCCGTAAAACAAGATGCTCAAGCACTGTTGTCAACCTTGTAGGGTTATCTGTCGATAGATTTTACAGTGCTGACCTGGGAATTGGATCGGACTCTCCAACAGCGCCATCACACTGAATCACTAGGGTAACATTGCGAACGTAAATTTTCACTGAAGGTATGCCCGCGGACCGGCGAGCGAAGTCATTTTTCTTCGCCCACGAAGGTAATAAATTATAAGATCAAGGGCCTATAACTGTTCAGCAGGTGATGACTTACCTCAAGCCTAAAAGTAGTGGCGCCAACTTCTGACCTACCGTCAAAATTATACTCGCCTCCTAGGTGTCGATTTTTTTTACAGTCCGAATTCCTCTAAAACAGGAAATAAACTCAAGTAATTGTTTTTTAATGTAAAAAAAATCATGGCATAGCAATTGCTTGGTATGTCGTGTGGTAACATAACTTTTACTTAACTTGAACGGAGAACAATATGAGAAACATGACAAAACTGCTGCTGGCATTAGCGTTTCCGACGGCATTGTTGGCTGCAGGGAGCGCATCGGCCGCCCTGATTACCCAATGGGACTACGAAAACATTTCGGCTTTCACGGCCTTTACGGGTCCCGGGGTTACTGGTTCAAATCCGAATGGCGAAACCTACACACTTGGCGCGCCGCCTGCAGTCCCCGGTGGTATTTCTGGTTCACCGACCACATTGTCATGGGGTATTGGCGTTCCTGTTTCGACTCTTCAAAGTAGTTTGGTGATTGACAACGCAAAGAACTCAGGCATTGTCACCACAAATGGCGCGGCTGTGCACGACCTTATGTTGACCCATAACAATAACGTTATAAGAACGGGCCAAACCCTGCAGACCGCAACCCTCTCTGGTGCGTTGCTGATGCAAGCGAATACCCCGCCCACAAGCGATACTCTTGGTCCTTTGCTAGGTGTATTTCATATCAAATTCAAAGAAACCCTTAACGCCGGTCCATGCGCCGCCGTGGGTGTTCCTGATTGCCCGGATATCTTCGTATTAGATGAAAGCCCAGCCGTTCTTGACCCGTTCGCCATTGGTATCATTGATGATTACGTCTATTTCCTACAACTGATTCTTCCTGACTTGCAAGCGCTAAACGCCGCCTCTTGTGCTGCAGCTTCAATAGCCGCAGGCTGTATGGGGTTTGCCACTAATGAGAGCACCAGCAACCCGTTTGAAATTCTTTTCCAAATTACAGCCGAGAAAATTCTAGTTCCTGAGCCCGGAATGCTCGCGCTGCTCGGTCTTGGATTAGCCAGCCTTGGTTTCGCCCAAAAACGTAGCCGTAAATAATCTTAGTTTCTCGCATTAAGAAAACGGCCTCCTAGTGAGGCCGTTTTTCATTTCTGACTTTGAAATATGTTTAGCGCCTTGCTGCCAGATAGTAGTTCAAAATGTTTGGCAGGTAACTTTCCGGATTCGGTAAATTCATTCCGGCGTTCTCAAAGAACACTTTGCTTCGCTCGTTGGAAAATTCCTGCGGGAACGCGAGATAATCCAGGAATATCGGCAAGTTGTGCAGCGCTTTTTTTTCACGTGTGCCGGCAAACCAGGACATAATCGGCAGTCCACAACGAAACACGCTCGAGGGTATGGCCCACGGCGGCTTGCGACCTTTTTCAGCAAAGCGCTCATGGACGCGAGAGATAAGTTTCGTTACCGGAATGGCCAGGGCGGGGCCGGAGCACAGGTGAAATATTTGCCCCTTGGTCTGATCGGGATTGTTAGCCGAGTAGGAAATCGCCTTGGCGACATAGTCCACGGGGATCGTGTCCAAACATACGCCTTCGGTTTTAGGAATCAAACCGCGGGTGTGTCGCCCCGATAAGAATTCGCACAAATGATAAAACACTTGGAAATGAATAATCTTCCCGGTCTGCGCGTTTCCCACCACCATACTCGGGCGATGTAACGTGACGGGCAGGTTTCGTTGGTTGCCAAGAACAAACCGCTCGGCTTCGGACTTTGAAGCCTCGTAAGTATTGTGAAATTTCTCAACGTTTAACATTGGCAGTTCCGGCATTAAACCGGGAGTAAGCCCGGAAACGCCAACGGTGCTCACAATGTCGATTTTCTTTAACGTACCACCTTGATGGCATTTCTCGGCCAACGCTAAAATCGATCGCACTGATGTGACGGCACTGTGCCTGGCCTGCTCCAATGGGAGATTCATCTTCACGATCGCCGCGCTGTGGACGATGTGTGTGGTTTCTTTTTCGAGGCGCTGGTAGTCGCCGGCGCCCAATCCAAAATTCGGTAAAGTGACGTCGCCTCGTAACGCGGTGATTCTTCTCGCGATTTGCGAATCGGCTGGGATGTCCCAAAATTTCAACATCGCGGTGCGCCTTTGCGTCAAATCGTTTTCGTTTTTTGCTCGGATCAAGAGCTGTAGCTCCGCATTTCCTTGCGCGCAAAGCTCGGACACGAGGGCGCTGCCCACAACCCCGGTTGAGCCTGTTATAAAGAATCTATTCATAAAATGCGATCAGAAATTCTTCCTGTGGCCGTGTGCTACTGTCCAGCATTTGAAACAGATTCTCAATCGCCGAGTGGTATTTCCGTTCGATTTCCGCGCGCCGTAACTTCAGATTTGGCGTTAATTCGCCTCCATCAACGGAAAACGCCCGAGCTAAGATTAGTGCGGCGGCTGGCTGTTCATGGCGCGAAAGTCTAGCATTAATGTGCTTTGCCAATGCTTCACGTAACGGCGCCAAGTCAATCTTTGCCTGGTCGGAATTTCGAGCGCGCGCATCAAGCGTCACCAACGCAGCCAAGCACTTTCGCCCCGAACCTAGAACGACGGCGTGATCAATCCAAGGCAATTCGCGTAACACCGATTCAATGGCGGGTAACGCGATGCGCCTTCCGGCAGACGTTTTGATGACTTCCGATTTTCGCCCCGTTAATTGTAAAAACCCGGCATCGTCAAAACGGCCAAAGTCACCCGTACGATAAAATCCGTCCGTTGATACGCGTTCGAAAGAACCTGGATCACCAAAATAGCCACCGAATAGCCCTGCCCCTCGCACCAATACTTCCCCATCCGCATCAATTTTTACTTCGTTTTGGGTGATGACTTTCCCAACAGTACCAAAACGATGCGCGTGTGGAGTGTTCATTGCAATAGGCAGTATGTTTTCACTCAGGCCGTACGCTTCCAGAATCAGACAGCCAAAGGATTCAAAGAACTCCAGTATCCAAACTGGAATGGGCGCCGAGCCAGATACCGAGTATTGAAGCCTACGACCGAAAAGGCTACGCAAATTACGCAGGACAAAGCGATCGGCGAGTGAATACTGGAGTTGCAGCAAAACCGAAGGTCGATTTCCATTCTTCTGGGCAGTAGCGTAGCGATTGCCAATCGCCAGCGCAGCCTTTGCTAACGTTGCCGTTGCACCCCGTTGTGCCGAAAGCTTGGTTTTAATGCCAGTCGCGAGCTTTTCATAAAATCGCGGGACGCCGATAAATACATCAGGTGCTATCTCGGCGACGAACTCCATCACTTTCAGTGGATCCGCAACCATGTAGAGTGACGAGCCCGAAGCAATTGTGCAGAGATTCATCACCCGTTGGAAAAGATTGGAAAGCGGTAACCAACAAATAAAGCGGGCATCGTGCCGCGGTGGCGGCAAGGTATTAATGATTGCTTCGCACGCCAGCGCAAGCTGACCGTGACTATAGAGAATGCCTTTAGGTTCACCCGTCGTTCCAGAGGTATAAATGATCGTGGCCGGATCCCCCTTGGTCGGAAAAATTAGGGCTGAACTAGGTTTCGCGCTTCCATCCACGAGGTGTGCCCAGTCCACCAAATTGGTTCGGGAATAACTTTTAGTCGGTCGAGAAAAGCACACAATGAATTTTGCGGCCTGTGCGGCATTACCGAGCTTGGCAAGGATCTTATCGTCTCCAATTACCAGGGCATTAACCGCCGCGTGTAGGAGTACCTTTGTTAGGCGTTCGCCCGTATCGTGGGCGTCAAGTCCAATTACAATTGCGCCGGAGGCGAGGGCCGCAAAATGCGTGAGCTCCCACTCTAGCCCGTTAGGGGCGATAATCGCGAAACGATCGCCTGGTTCCAAGCCTCGTGCTTTGAATTCCTTTGACAGGCCGATGACTTTTCCCCAGATCTCGCCCCATGTGGCGCCCGACCAACGCCCCGAGGCCAAACGGGTAAAGATGGCCGGCTTATCGGGTTCTCGATGCGCCTGATCCTTGAGAATCTCTAGGACCGTGTCCACTGGAGTCGGAATCGCTTAATTTTGACTATCGCCCAAGAGCAATGGACCTCGGCTCGCTTTGACAAATTTTGGCCATTCAGGCCGCATCGGACGGCGAATGACTAAATCATCGTCGCTAAGGCCAAGCCACTGCATGTGCGTTCGCACGTGTCTGCCAAGATAAAATTTCTTGCGGATCATGAAATCTACCACTGGCGCCATAACGGTCCAATAAATTCGATTCGCTTTGCCTTCGCGAATCAGCGCCGAAAACTCCGGCGCGTATGGGTTGTAGCCGAAATTTTTGAGATCCGAATACATCAACAACCAATTGATTGGATAGTTACTGTAAATTGGGCTGGCGTACTTGCTGTTGACAATGAGTCCGAGCTCGACAACCTTTTTCATAATCAAATCTTGGTTGTATTCCCATGCATGAAATGGAGCGATGTAGCGAGGAAACTTAGTGCCTGTGGGATAATTTTTGGGATTCCAAAACCTTAGGAGATCGGCGTCACCGAATTCACCACTCGCCTTCAGTTCCGGCGGTGTCCAGTCCACTTCCGAGATCGCAAGTGGCGGAAATTCATACTGCATCCGTTCGGGATCTGGTTGGCCCGGTGAATAGCCGGCCAGAATGAGTGGAATGCCAGTTTGAACGGCAAGCTTGATCGCGTTGCCCTCAAACAATGGCGCGTACACATATGAAACTGTGTGAACAGCACCACGTTCTTCTTGGTTTTTCAATAAATATCGAAACAGGCGTCGATAAAACTCTTTCTCCGGCTTATAAATAACATGTTCCACGTCGAGCTTTTCAATGCAACGGTGAATATTGTTCCAGGCAATTTCACCAATATCGATATCGGTGGTGTAGGCTAAGACACGCAAGCCGTATTCTTTTTTAAGTTTGTGAAGCAAATAGACGCTGTCTTTACCGCCGCTCAAGCAAACCAAACAGTCATATTCGCCTTGTCCGCGACTCGAGGCTATCGCAATTTCGAGATCCGCCACACGCGCTTTTCTCAGCGATTCTGAGGTTTGATGATCGACCGGCCTATAGTTACGACAATAGCTGCAAGTTCCAAGACCATCGAGATCGGCGCCTGGTGCGGCTCCCGGTAATAGGCAGCGCTTACATCTTATCATCTATTTACTCCATGTCCCTGACTGCGAGTCGACATTGCGCCAAGATTAACTCAGGTGTTCGAGGCGGTTTGCAATACCCGCTTCTTCACTTGGTGAAAAGGCAAACGGATAGAGGGACTTTTCTGATTTGGATAACTCAGGTTTACCACCGAACCGGGCGATCTGTGTGCGCACAAAATCCAACTTAAGCCGCAGCAATACGGCAGGGGCATTTACGCGCCGATTAATTCGAGCCTCCGACCATTCTGCGAATCCTAACATTCGCGCGTAATACTTCACATGCCGTGGATTAACCTCGATCAACAAATCAGTAAACTTCTGAATGTCAAAAGAATAGATAAAGGCTATATGGAATAGCGCAGCTAAAACCTGTTTTGACTTTATCTCGCCATCAACGGCTAGTTTGGTAAATTCGCAAAGCCGGCGCCCTTTGGAGCGCAGCGCGTCCAATTCATCTTTGTAAAGGTCATCTGCGAGTAGGCCAATGGGGGAATCGAATCCGACGGTAATCGTACCGATCGTTTGATCCGCGCTAGACGCAACCAGGGTCATGCGATTCGGCTGCTCATCGGCGTTAAACGACGTCTGGTAGCCGCGCCAAGAGTACATTTTCTTAATTAGCATACTCGCAGAACTGCGCTGACCGTGCGTGTCCGCTAGGCGAATTTTGAACTCTTTACGATCCACAACATGCTCGAGGGTATCGGAAACATCTGTTCGTTCCTGATTGAGCGGTCCGGCTGTTCGCTTAAAGCCTATCGGCACCCTAATAATAGTGTCACCAGACAACTCGTTCTTCTTTGATGAAATGACCATTTTTTGACCCAGCCTTAATATCTAAGGTCACATGGAAGCAGCTCGAAGTCCAAATTTAGCTTGAATCTTGCGACGGTGGCATCAACCGGGCCTAATCCAGAGTCTTAGTTTAGTTTTTGAAGCGTAAAACTTTACCTTAAGGCGTTCATTCTAAATCTCGCCTATACAGTTGTAAAGAAAAGGTTTGAAGGTATCCAACTGCAGCGTTGAGACAAAAAAACACTTGCGGCTAAAAGGCTAAAGGGTTGACAATGCGCATGATTACGCTAAATTTGACTTTGTGCTGCGCCCAATAATGTTTCAAATTTTGCCTAACTTTTCTGAGCGGCAAAATTCCAATTAACTCCCCGGAGAACCCCTGGTGAAAGTGCTTAAGTCCAACTCCCTACGTAAACTTACCCCGATGATCCTGTGCGTTGCAGTCTTATCGCTCGCCGGATGCGCACTGCAGCAGGGACATCCGCTGGCGCCTGCTCGTGCAGACTCTGCCGCATCAACGGAATATCTGGTCGGTCCAGGGGACGTATTGAATATAGTGGTCTGGCGAAATCCCGAGGTTTCGACGACCGTGCCCGTACGGCCTGATGGCAAATTTACTACGCCTCTCGTAGAAGACATACATGCCAGCGGCAAAACGACGAGTCAGTTGGCCCGAGATATCGAAAAAGCGCTTTCTAAGTATATCCAGGACCCGATCGTTTCGGTCATAGTGACCAATTTCGCCGGACCCTTCAGCGAGCAGATTCGCGTAGTCGGACAAGCAGCAAAGCCGCAGGCATTACCGTATAAGGAACGGATGACGCTGCTTGACGTTTTGATTGCAGTGGGCGGTCTTACGGAATTTGCAAATGGCAATGGCGCGAGCGTCCTTCGCGCCGTCAATGGGAAGAGTCGTCAGTTTTCAGTTAGGCTTGAAGATTTGATTAAAGAGGGGGATATTTCCGCCAATATTGAGATGCGCCCTGGCGACGTTCTAGTTATTCCAGAGAGTTGGTTTTAATTTCAAAATCAGTTCGTTACTTCGACAAACACTCCAAGGTCGTTTCATGCATGAAATTATTGCGCAGCTGAGCGGTTATTTGCGGTCCATGTGGCGACATCGTTGGTATGCACTGGCCACCGCATGGCTGGTATCGCTAATTGGCTGGGCTCTTATCTTTTCAATGCCGAGCCGATTTGAAGCCTCTGCAAGAATTTATGTCGACACGACGTCAATTCTCGGCCCTCTGATGGCGGGTCTGGCGGTAAAGCCCAACCTAGATCAACAGGTCGGAATGATCGCCCGCACGCTGATTACTCGCCCTAATTTGGAGAAAGTACTCCGAAATTCTGATCTTGACATCAAAGCAAGAAATAACTCGGAAAAAGAGGAGTTGATCGATTTGCTTCAGGCGAGAATTCAACTCATCGGCACCGGCAAGGACAACTTATTTTCCTTGACTTACTGGGACAGCCACCCTGAGCAAGCAAAAAAAGTGGTTCAAGCACTTGTGAACATTTTCGTGGAAAGCAGTTTGGGAGACAAGCGCAAGGACAGCGAGTCCGCTAGACGATTCTTGGATGAACAAATTAAATCGTACGAGCAAAAACTTGTCGTAGCGGAAAATTCTCTAAAGGACTTCAAGCAGAAAAATTTAGGAATAATGCCCGATGACAAGCAAAACTATTACAGTCGCCTTTCAGAGGCGTCCACTCGATTGAATCAGGCTCAGCTTGAACTAAAAGAAGTGGAAAACGCTCGCGATGCGATAAAATCACAGGTCGCCGGAGAGGATCCCGTACTAATGCCTGAAGATATGCCCTCGGAAGTGGCCGAGGCGGAAAGAAACAAGACTAATGCAAAACGCAATCCTGAATTAGATGAACGAATTCAGTCGCTCGAGAAAAATCTCGACGCGTATCGGCTGAAGTTCACCGAGCAACACCCTGACATCGTTGCCACGAAACGCATTTTGGCACAACTAAAAGAACAAAAAGTAAAAGAAGACAGCGCGTCCAAGGCTGAAGAAGAAATTGAGCAAGTAAAGCGCGCCGAGGAAGCAAAAGCTTCTGCTGATAAGGGCGTTGGCCTAGCACGGCGACAAAACTTAAACCCGGTGTTTCAGCAACTGAAAGTCGCTTTGAGTGAGGCTGAGGCAACCGTTGCATCAATGAAGGCGCGCGTAAACGAGTTCCAAAGTCGTTTAACGGACTTAAAAAATCAAGCAAACATGGTGCCACAGGTCGAAGCCGAGCTAAGCCAACTAAATCGTGACTATGAAGTCAATAAAGCAAATTACGAAAAGCTCCTGGCTCGACGCGAGTCCGCAACAATGTCTAATGAAATGGACGCAGGTACAGGTGGCTTGGACTTCCGCGTAATTGACCCTCCACGCGCGCCACTTGTGCCCAGTAGCCCAAACCGGCCCTTACTGTACACGCTCGTTTTACTCGGCGGGTTATTTTCCGGCCTAGCACTTGCATTCGCTATGAGTCAGATTCGACCGATGTTTAGTGATCGCGATGCATTACGAGAATTTACTGGCCTGCCGTTACTCGGCAGTGTTTCGATGATCTGGACTCCGGAACAGAAGCGAAAATCGCGCCGCAGAACGCTGGCATACGCAATGACTTGCCTTGGGTTGTTATGCGTTTACGGCGCGGTCATGACCGCGAACCTCCTCAAAGAGGATGGCATCATTAACAAAGTTCGGACATTGACCAATCTCTAACCTGAGCAACCGAGTACCTGAATAAAAAGGGAAGTAACCTTGAGCCTAATTGAACGAGCAGCGGGAAGGATCGCGGAGACAAGTCGGGAAGCACTAAAATCGACTCCAGTTGACGCTGGTGCGCCAAACCATACCGGTGATTCGGCGATTGAGCGCGCCGCAGTAAGACTTCAAGGACTGCAACCTGAACTTGAAGCCTCGAGAAATCAGCAACCGTCGAAGCCCGCTCAGAAAAGCGCGCCCTCTATGTTGGACCTCGCAAAGGCCCGCCGCGAGCCAACATTGTCACAGGTTTCCCCTCAAGGAATGATTAACCTCGCCAGACTCAAGCAAGCCGGAATGATTACGCCTGACGGCGAACGCAGCACCATTGCCGAGGAATATAGGCAGATTAAACGTCCGTTATTGATGAATGCATTTAATGAAGGCGTCGCACAAGTTAAAAACGGGAACTTGATCATGGTTACTAGCTCACTTCCCGGCGAGGGGAAGAGTTTTAGCTCCGTCAACCTCGCAATGAGTATTGCAATGGAAATGGACCACACCGTACTTTTAGTGGACGCCGACGTCGCCAAACCTTCTGTTCCCGGGTTGCTGGGACTCAAAGCCGACCGTGGGTTGATGGATCTGCTGCTTGATGAATCCTTACAACTATCCGACGTACTCATAAAAACCAACGTCGAAAAACTCACATTGCTTCCCGCAGGGCGCGGTCATCGCTACTCAACTGAGTTGCTCGCAAGTGTCGCAATGCGTCGACTGATCGAAGAAATGGGGCAACGCTATTCAGACCGAATCATAATTTTTGATTCCCCGCCACTACTGGCAACTAGTGAAGCTCGCGTGCTAGCGAGCTATATGGGGCAAATTGTCGTCGTAGTCGAAGCCCAAAAAACGACTCATGAAGCACTGCGCGAGGCGCTGAAACATCTTGAGCATTGCGAGATCGTAGGTATGTTACTTAACAAAAGCAACTTCATGCCCGGTAACAACTACTACGGGTCCTATTACGGTACCTATGGCAAGCAATAGGTGGGCTGCGCGTGAGTATTTATATCGGCTCGTCCCATTTTCAGCATCGGGCAACAGTTCGGGCTGCGACGCAATTTTTGCGCTGCTCGCGATGTTTTTCTTTGCGGCAATACCCGTCGTACACGCCGCGAATCCTTACGGCGAACTCGGGAGTCAGCCAGAAACTAGCGTAGAACGGCATGGGGGTTGGTACATTGAGCCGCGAGTTTCCATTCGCGAAACATACACCGACAATGTTACGTTATCTCGACGCGGTGGGGAAAAATCGGAGTTTATTACCGAAATCAGCCCGGGATTCTCGATCAAACACAATGCGGCACGATCCAACGTAGATATCGACTACTCACTGAATAATTATTTCTATTTAAAGGATCGTGACCGCAACACGCTGAATCATCGACTCCGCGGCGAAGGGGATGTTGAAATCGTAGAGGATTTATTTTTTCTCGACACACGTGCCAATATTAATCAGCAAGCAGTATCAGCGTTTGGTCCAATTGGCGCGAATTCATCGGTGAATAGTAATAATCGAACGTTTCGCTCGTATTCAATTTCGCCCTATTTGCGAAAGAAGTTTGGGCGTGAAGCCACTGGGGAGGCACGTTACACGTTTAGCCAACTCAGCAGCGATAGCAATAGTGCAACCACGTCTGACAGCGCCGCGAATAGCATTCTCCTCAAACTCGATAGTGGCCCTGCCCAACATGATTGGGGGTGGGGTTCAGCATATCGGCGCGAGAACATAAATTATGAGAGATCAACGGATACAACGTTCGAAAGCGTTTCGGGAAACTTGCGGTATCGAATTAATCCTAGACTTTTCGCGACGGGATCGATGGGCTATGACAAAAATGATTACTTCACAACCGGCGAAAAACCGGAGGGTGTGTTTTGGGCGTTGGGCGCCGATTGGCGCCCGGTGCGACGAACGTCCCTGAGCTTCTCTGCCGGTCGTCGTTACTTCGGTAACACTTACGCACTCACTTTACAGCACTCAACACGCCGGACATCGTGGGATATTTCATATCAACAAAATCTATCCACGAGCAGATCACAATTTAACCAACCGGTTGGAACATATAGGGAGTTTATTGAATCAACTCTTCAATCGAGATTCCCTAACCTCTCGCCGTCAGATTTAAGAAATCTTGTAGATTTGGCAGCAAAACAATATGTCGCCGCTGGTCAGGATCCAGACGCCGTACAAGGAATCAATTTCCAAACCAACACAGCATTCATAGAGAAGAAATGGCAAGGATTGGTCACGCTGGATTTTTCAAAAAGTGCGTTGACATTTAGGGCTTTCAGTTCTGTACGAGACTCGTCAACTCTCGGCACGCAAGGTATATTGAACGCATCAGGCGACTTCGCGCTAAGCCAGATTATCAAGCAGTCCGGCGTCGGTACCCAATGGACTTACCACCTTTCTCCACGCAATGATGCAAATGTTGGCCTGGACGTATCTCGATTTCGCTTGGTAGACATCGGGCGGGTAGACAATCGCACATCTCTTAACTTAGGGATTGCACGTAAACTCTCCCGCACCGCAAACGGCACAGTTGGCTATCGCTATCTGCGCCGCGATTCAAATTTCAGTTCGAATGACTATGAAGAGAACTCATTTGTCGGCACTTTAACTCTGACTTTCTGAAAACCCATCATGTACGAAGCGTTCTATCACCTACGCGCAAAACCCTTTCAACTGAGCCCGGATCCGAACTTTTTCTATGGCAGCAAGGGTCACAAGCGGGCCATGTCATACCTTGAATACGGGCTGCATCAAGGCGAAGGCTTTATCGTAATCACTGGTGAAGTAGGTGCGGGGAAGACTACACTGGTTCGTCATCTCTTCAAAAAGCTGCAAGGTGAGAATCTAGTTGCAGCTCAGCTTGTTAGCACCCAATTAGACGCCGACGATACCTTGCGAATGGTTGCGGCCGCTTTTGGTTTACCCCACGAGGATAACAATAAGGCAACGCTGCTCAAACGACTCGAAAACTTTCTCATCAATTGCCAAAATCTTGGAAAACGTGCGTTACTGATTGTTGACGAGGCACAGAATTTAACACCACGGTCGGTGGAAGAACTGCGCATGTTGTCAAATTTTCAATCCCAAGAAAAATCCCTCCTGCAAAGTTTCCTGCTTGGTCAGCCGGAATTTCGCTACACGATGGCAAGTGAGGGGATGCAGCAATTGCGCCAGCGCGTAACCGCTTCTTATCACCTAGGACCAATGGACCAACAGGATACGCGCGAGTATATCGAGCATCGCATGCGCACCGTCGGTTGGAACCATGATCCCCATTTTACCGATGACGCGTTCGCGGCAATTCACGAATTCGCAAGCGGGATTCCACGAAAAATTAATACACTGTGCGATCGTTTGCTGCTAATGGGCTATCTCGAAGAAATCCACGAGATCAATGCCTCGACGGTAAACGAAGTTGTCGGCGAGATTCAGAGCGAAATGGCCGTGCCCATTAATGAGCCGTCAGGGATCAATCCCGTTAGTTATGGTTCAAATTCGCCGGTCGCACAAATTAAGCAGATCGAAATGGACGCGAATTTAGCGAATCTAGACAAGCGTTTGGGGCAAGTCGAGCGATCTGTCGTTACGATGCTCAAGCTCATGCGCGAAGTACTTTCCGTGGCTGGTCTAAAACGCTTTCAGACGGACCACCAAAGTACTAACAAAGTCGCAGCCGTTAAGGATTAATAGTAGTGAGCAAAAAAATACTCTGCGTGGTCGGCGCTCGACCTAATTTAATGAAGATTGCGCCTGTCATTAAAGCCTTGAAGGCGGGCCCCAACCCATTTGATGTCTGCCTACTTCATACCGGCCAACACTACGATAGTTCGATGAATGACCAATTCTTTGCGGCGTTAGGTATACCCAAACCAAACATCAATCTTGATGTCGGCTCCGCTTCCCATGCAGTTCAGACTGCTGAAATCATGCGGCGCTTTGAACCCGTTTTAGAACAAGAAGCGCCCGCAGCCGTGCTTGTGGTCGGCGACGTGAATTCGACGATCGCCTGCGCCTTGGTAGCAACAAAGATGGGGGTCAAAGTCGTTCACGTTGAGGCGGGATTGCGCAGTTATGATCGCGGAATGCCCGAAGAAGTCAATCGAGTTCTGACGGATCAAATCTCTGACATCTTATTCACTACCGAACGCAAGGCTATGGATAATTTACTGCGCGAAGGAATCAGCGCCGATCGTGTGCATTTTGTCGGAAACGTAATGATAGATACCTTATTTAGCCAGTTACCGCACGCCACGCCGATGCTTGAGACTTTGCGCCAGTCGGGCATCTCCAAGACTTTCCTGAATGGCAAAACAGACTACGGAATCTTAACGTTGCATCGTCCATCAAACGTCGATGACGTAAATGTTCTGCGCTCTTTACTAATCACTGTCGCGGATATAAGCCAAACGCTGCCGATTATCTTTCCGGTGCACCCGCGTACGCGCGGCCGCATCGAAAGCTACGGCCTGATGGAATTGATTACTTCGGTAAACATTGCGTTACTTCGGCCGCAAGGTTATTTGGAAATGTTGGGGCTAATTAAGGATGCGCGATTAGTGCTGACCGATTCGGGTGGCATCCAAGAAGAAACCACGGCGCTGGGCGTGCCTTGTATCACGCTTCGCCACAACACCGAACGCCCGATTACCGTCACGGAAGGCACCAACACGATTACCGGGACCGATTCGCAGCAGATTCATGCAGCAGTTAAGTACGTGCTGCTGACCGGCGGGAAAGCGGGAAAGTCTCCGGAATTTTGGGATGGCGAGGCCGCGCTTCGCATTGCTGCGGTGCTACATGATTGGCTCGGGACTACCCAACAACACCATGTCGCCTAACAAAAAAATTCCATGTCAATGCTGCCCATTCGAAATGCCTTTTCAATCGACGTCGAAGATTATTTTCAGGTCTCGGCGTTAGCGCCCCATTTCCCGCGCGACACATGGGATATCCAAGCTTGCCGCGTCGAACGCAATATCGATCGAATGTTGGCGATGCTCGACGATAATCAAGCGCGCGCAACATTTTTTACCTTAGGCTGGGTAGCCGAACGCTATCCCGAAATGGTTAAACGAATTGTCGCGGGCGGGCACGAACTCGCAAGCCATGGTTACGGACATCAACGTGCATCGGATCTTAGTCCTAATGAATTCTTTGACGATATTACCCGTGCAAAAAAAATTCTCGAGGACTTAGGTGGTCATCCAGTAATCGGGTATCGCGCACCCAGCTTTTCGATCGGCGAAAAAAATCTATGGGCGCTGGATACTTTAGGTGACGCGGGTTACTTATACAGCTCCAGCATTTACCCGATTCGACACGATCACTATGGCATGCCCAATGCGCCACGCTTCGCATTTCGGCCAACGGAGGCGAAATCTTTATTGGAATTGCCTGCGACAACCATCCGCTTATTTAATCGAAATCTACCGGCCGCCGGGGGTGGTTACTTTCGTCTAATGCCTTATCAATTGTCACGCTGGTTGATCAATCATGTGAACAACACCGACGGCCAACCCTGCATATTCTACTGCCACCCTTGGGAGATAGATCCAGATCAACCGCGCCCAAGTGGTATGACACTCAAAACTCGCTTCCGCCATTACGTAAATCTGGGGCGTACTGAATCTCGCTTACGCAATCTGCTGAAAGATTTTCTCTGGGGCAGGGTCGATCAAATTTTCCTTGGGACAGCAAACTGAGCAGCATCGCCATCGACTACTTAAGTTCTGGATCCACTGAAGAGTCCGAATCGTTCAGTACGGTTACGGTTCGCGAACTCACCGATCAGAATATGAAACGCTGGGACGATTTTGTCCTGTCGTGCTCCGAGTCGACTTTCTTTCACCGTGCCGGGTGGAAGACAATCATGGAAAAGGCGTTCGGTCATCGCACACATTTTTTGTTCGCTGAATCCAATGAACATATTGTAGGCGTTTTGCCCCTTGCCGAAGTAAAGAGTTGGATGTTTGGTCACTCGCTTTGCTCCTTGCCGTTTTGTGTGTATGGCGGCATCGTCGCAACTTCGGAACGCGCTCGACAGGAACTTGACCACGCGGCGCAGCGACTTGCTGCCAAGCTCAATGTCGATTACCTTGAATATCGCAGCTTCGCCGCGTTACATTCGGATTGGGCGCATAAAGATCTTTATGTGACTTTCCGTAAAGAAATTTATGCCGACCATGAACAAAACATGCTTGCCATTCCGCGTAAACAACGGGCAATGGTTCGCAAGGGAATTAAGGCAGAACTTCGAGGCGAAGTCGATCAAAACGTCGACCGATTTTTCGCGTTGTTTTCCGACAACGTTCGTCGTCATGGAACGCCCACACTGTCGAAACGATATTTCCAACTTCTGTTAAACGTCTTTGGGCGCGACTGCGAAGTCACAACCATCGTCAATCCGGATAACAAGCCACTTAGCAGCGTGCTCACGTTCTATTTTCGCGATGAGGTATTGCCGTACTACGCGGGCGACGACCTCACGGCGCGACACTTTGCAGCGAACGACTTCAAGTACTGGGATTTGATGCAACGTGCAACGCAACGCGGCTGTAAATTTTTCGATTACGGTCGCAGCAAGATCGGGACGGGCACTTATCATTTCAAGATGAATTGGGGATTCAAGCCCCAGCCGTTAAGCTACGAATATCAGCTACTGCGCGCAAAGGACATCCCTAACCAAAATCCGCTAAATCCCAAGTATCGCCTTTTCATCAAAGCCTGGCAGAGGATACCATTGGCGGTCGCTAATCAAATTGGTCCACACATCGTCAAATATTTGGGCTGACGGCAATGAATCATCTCTTACTCCTCGTACACCGCATCCCTTTTCCGCCCAACAAAGGAGACAAGGTCAGATCGTTTAACCTCCTAAAGTATCTGGCAAAGCACTACTATGTCCATCTAGGAACGTTCGTCGATGCCGAAGAAGATTGGTCATATGTCGATAAGGTCAAAGAACTGTGCTACGACACCCATTTTGCGCGTCTCGACCCGAAAACAGCGCGACTAAAGAGCCTTCGCGGCCTACTTACGGGCGAAGCTCTGACACTTCCATACTATTTCGATGCGGGTATGCAGGAATGGGTTGGGGAGAAATTGGACTTTAAATCGCTGCGGCATGCTGTTGTGTTTTCCTCAGCAATGGCTCAGTACTTGCCAAGCGGAAGCAAGTTGACTCGTGTCGCGGACTTGGTGGACGTAGATTCCGACAAATGGGCACAATATGCCAGAACCAAATCGTGGCCGCTTTCCTGGATATATCGGCGCGAGGCCACCAAATTACTCGCCTTCGAGCGTCGCGTCGCGCGGGAATTTGATACAACTGTGTTGGTCAACGAACGTGAAGCCGCCTTATTCCAGTTGCTCGCCCCTGAATCCGCGCACCACATAACCTATGCCAATAATGGTGTGGATACCGATTACTTCGCGCCGTCAACCGAGTTCATTAATCCATACTCAAAAGATGATGTCGTCTTGGTCTTTACAGGCGCAATGGATTATTGGCCCAACGTCGATGCTGTAGAGTGGTTCGCACATGAGGTTTTTCCCCATTTGAGAGCAAAGTTTCCATTTCTAAGATTCTACATCGTTGGCTCGCGTCCAGATCCGCGCGTACGAAAACTCGCTGATCTTTCGAGTGTATTTGTCACTGGCTCGGTTCCTGATATTCGTCCCTATCTTGCCCATTCGACAATGGCGGTCGCGCCGCTAAGAATCGCACGCGGGACACAAAATAAGGTGTTAGAGGCTATGTCTATGGCCAAGATGGTTATTGCTTCCGGTGAAGCAGCCCAAGGCGTTAACGCGGAGGCAAACGTTGAACTGGTGGTTGCCATTGACGCATCTGAGTTCATTACTCGTATTTCAGAGCGCCTTGGCAGCAACGAAGCTGAGTTGATCGGCACACGAGCACGGGCAAAAGTTGTTAAAGATTACAGTTGGAATGCAAATTTGTCGCGGATTGGTCGCGCACTCGATCCGGCTAAATATCTTGAAGTTCGGGTATGCAACGAAAATCCCGTAAGCGAAGGTCATAGCCTGAGTTTTCCTAGCAGAAAGTCCGCATGAAGCCGGATCAGGCGTTACATTTAAGCCCCGAACCTGATCCTTTGATCGAGCCGCATAACGGTTCGACTTGGCGACTCTACACGATCTTAATCGCGGCATTGCTCCTCTGGCTGTTTGCTTGGTATGCGGATACTACCGCATCTACCGTTGCGATTTGGTACCGATCAGAAACGTATGCTCACGGATATCTGATTTTTCCGATCAGCGCCTATTTAATTTGGACGCAGCGCCATAAAATCCGCACAATTCGCCCGGAACCAAATGCTTGGGGGATAGTCGCGCTGATCGGCTTAGGTTCCCTTTGGCTAATATCAGATTCCGTGGAAGCGTTGGTGGTTTCCCAATACGCGTTGGTCGGGATGGTTCCTGCCATTGTTTGGGCCGTTTTGGGTCGTCGAGTTAGCGTGGCGTTATTGTTTCCATTGTTGTTTTTGCTATTCGCCGTGCCGGTTGGCGATTTTTTGTTGGCACCAATGATGAGCTTTACTGCCGATTTTACCGTAACGGCGTTACGGATTACGGGGGTTCCGGTATTTCGGGAAGGTAATTTTTTTACTGTTCCGAGTGGAAGCTGGTCTGTCGTAGAGGCATGTAGCGGATTGCGCTACCTCATTGCATCACTTACTTTGGGCTGCCTGTTCTCCTATCTAACCTATCGCAGTATTTGGAGACGCGCGGTGTTCATAGGATTGTCAATCTTTATGCCGGTAATCGCCAATGGCTTGCGCGCATACATGATCGTCATGATCGGTCACCTCAGCAACAATAGACTTGCGACTGGGGTTGATCATGTAATTTACGGATGGGTATTCTTCGGTTTTGTTATGATGCTTTTGTTTTGGATCGGATCCAAATGGCGCGAAACCGATACAACCACCGAGCCACGTCCTAAAACCCAACCCGGCACCCGGGCAACCGTACAGCAGGCGTCATCTAAAGTAGCGGTCTTCGCAGTCCTCAGCGCCTTGACGATTGCAATTTGGCCTAGCTATGCCCGGCATTTGGACGAGGCACGCGACATTCCAATGCCGCTATCACTTTTACCGTCCAATGCACCTGAAGGCTGGAATGCAGAATCCGATCGGATAACCGATTGGGAACCGCATTTTCTTACTTCGGAGCGCACGGTTAGACAAACTTTTAACCAGCACGGGACAAAGGTAGAGGTATTGATCAAATACTACCGAAACCAGAGCCAAGGGGCTGAGCTGATCAACACCAACAACCAACTTGTCAGTACTCGTGACCCTCGTTGGGCTCTAGCGTCTGACGATTCAACCGTGATTCAATTTCGGGCAATGCCATTAAAAGTAACGAAAGCAACATTACGTTCAGGGAATAGCAGACTTCTAGTCTGGAATTGGTACTGGATCGGTGGAAAGTACACCAGTAACGCGTACCTCGCGAAACTTTACCAAGCAAAGGCCAAGATATTTGGCGAAGGCGATGACGCAGCAGCCATTTTTGTGTATACGCCCTTTGACGAAAAACCTGACGCGGCAAATGAGGTGTTGCATAGGTTTGTTCCCGCAGTATTCCCGTCGCTCGATCTAACCTTATCTTCAGCCAAGCGCTAAAGAGTAGCGACGAAACTTCCGCATGGCTTTGCCAAATCTCATTGTTCATGTCATTCATCGCTTAGCCATGGGTGGCTTAGAGAATGGACTAATCAATTTACTTAATTTCGGACTGACGAATCGATATCGTCATGCAATTGTATGCATGACGGAGTACTCGGATTTTCGCGACCGCATCCTGGATTCAAAGGTCGAAGTTTTCGCCCTTCACCGCAAAGACGGACGAGACTGGGGTACGCAATGGCAGCTATTTAAGTTGATTCGACGGCTTAGACCCGCCATCGTACATGGTCGAGGTATGTCAGGTCTCGATAGTATGTTGCCCGCGTTACTCAATGGTGTACCGGCTCGCATTCATGGTGAACATGGCCGTGATATGGGTGACTTAAATGGAAATAGCCGCAAGGGTCAATTGGTCCGGCGACTACACCGTCCATTCATCAACCACTACATCGCACTATCCAAGGATCTCGAATCCTATCTGGAGAAAAAAATCGGCGTGCCTCGCGATCGTATTTCGCAAATATACAATGGCGTTAATTGTCGTACTTTTCATCCTGCCAAATATGAGCGCGGGAATATTCCGGAGTCCGATTTTGCGCCTAGCGGTACGTTTGTCATCGGCACCGTTGGTCGCATGGAAGAGGTCAAAGATCAAGTCAATCTGACGCGCGCATTCATTCAACTTGCGTATGATTTGCCGCGAGAAAAACCCCGGCTTCGTCTTGCAATGGTGGGAGACGGTCCACTGCGGGCGAAGTGCGAAAACCTATTGTCGGAAGCTGGACTGCGACATCTTGCGTGGATTCCGGGCGCGCGTAACGACATTGCTGGATTGATGCGTGGCATGGATATATTCGTACTTCCGTCCCTGGCGGAAGGGATTTCCAATACCATCCTTGAGGCCATGGCGAGCGGACTGCCGATCATCGCGACCTCGGTCGGTGGCAATCCCGAACTTGTAGTGGAAAACGTGACCGGGCGATTGGTCCCGGCGGCAGACCCTATTGCCATCGCCGAAGCTATCAGACCGTATCTGATTAACAGCGAACTCGTTCGGCACCATGGGCGAGCCAGTCGCCTAAGAGCAGAAACGCGCTTTAGCATGGATGCAATGCTGGATAGCTATGTGCAAGTTTACGACCGTGTGCTAGAAAGAAAAGTTAGACAAACAGCTATGCAGAGTTAACCCTATGTGCGGGATCGTCGGCATTTTTGATCTAGGCGGCACGAAAGAAGTTTCTCGCTCGCTGCTCGAGCGCATGAACCAAGTCCAATTCCATCGAGGTCCAGACGAAGGCGGAATTCACGTTGAGCCCGGCTTAGGCTTTGGCCATCGACGCCTTTCCATCATCGACTTGTCTACAGGGCAGCAGCCACTGTTTAATGAGGACCACAGTGTTGTGGTTGTCTTTAATGGCGAAATCTACAACTACCAGGAATTGATGCCCGAACTAATGGCCCGTGGCCATCATTTCCGAACGAAGTCCGACACGGAAGTCATTGTGCATGCATGGGAAGAATGGGGTGAGAAGTGCGTATCTCGTTTTCGTGGAATGTTTGCGTTCGCTCTTTGGGACCGAAACCGTCAAACTCTTTTTTTAGCGCGGGATCGGCTCGGTGTTAAACCTTTATTCTATGCAACACTACCCGACAACACGCTCATTTTCAGTTCCGAGCTAAAGTCATTGCTATGCCATTCCAAATTATCGCAAGAGATTGATCCGCGATCGGTAGAGGATTATTTTGCGTATGGGTATGTGCCCGAACCACGCACTATCTATAAGCAGGCGCTTAAATTGAATCCTGGCCACACCCTCACGATTCAGCGTGGGAAGCTGTTGCCAGCTAGCAAAGAATATTGGGACCTCGCTTTTAAATCCGCTGACCCTATCAGCGAGAAAGACGCGCAGGTCGAAGTAATCGAACGTTTAAGAGAGGCTGTTAGGATTCGGCTTGTTTCTGAGGTTCCGCTCGGCGCTTTTCTTTCGGGTGGCGTTGACTCCAGCGCTGTTGTCGCCATGATGGCCGGGCTTTCCAGCGATCCAGTCAACACTTGTTCAATCTCGTTTGGTGATCCAAAATTTAATGAATCTATATATGCCAAAGAAGTTGCGCAACGATATCGCACAAATCATCGAGAAGAGCAAGTTGATACCGACGACTTTGATCTCGTCGATACGCTCGCGTCGCTTTACGACGAACCTTTTGCGGATAGTTCCGCAATGCCGACCTATCGCGTATGTCAGTTGGCGCGAAAGTCCGTCACCGTTGCATTGTCCGGTGACGGCGGCGACGAGAATTTTGGCGGCTATCGCCGTTATCGCTGGCACATGAACGAAGAAAAGATTCGAGCCTTCATGCCACTCGGGCTTCGGCGCCCAATATTCAGTATCGCTGGAAAACTATATCCGAAAGCCGATTGGGCGCCGCGAATGTTTCGCGCCAAAACAACGCTCCAGGCGCTCGCTCGCAATTCCGTAGAAGCCTATTTTCACACCGTATCGCTAATGAGCGATGACATGCGCAGTCAACTCTTCAGCTCAAGTTTTCAGCGTGAGTTGCAAGGATATCGCGCATTTGAGGTGTTGCAAAAACACGCTAAGCATTCGCCCGCACAGAGCGGACTGTCTCTTATTCAATACCTTGACACGAAAACCTATTTGCCAGGTGACATCCTAACCAAAGTTGATCGCGCCAGCATGGCTCATGCGCTAGAAGTTCGAGAACCGTTATTAGACCATCCGATGCTCGAATGGCTTTCTGGCTTGCCCGAAGACTTCAAGCTCAGAGGCCAAGAAGGAAAGTACGTGCTGAAAAAAGCCCTGGAACCGTACCTGCCGGATTCGATTCTTTATCGCCCAAAAATGGGATTCGCCGTTCCCCTTGCCAATTGGTTCCGCGGCCCTCTGCGTAACAAACTACGTAGCACGGTAATGGGCTCCCGCCTAGCCGAGACTGGTTACCTGAATCCCGACTATTTGAAGCAAATGCTTGATCAACATGAGTCTGGAATTCGTGACAATAGTACGCCCCTTTGGTCAGTGTTAATGTTTGATTCGTTCCTGGGTCTTAAAAAAGGCAGCCCGATAAGTGCCGAACGTATCGGCGTGCTTGCCTAGCGCTTGGACGCTAGGTCTCAACTCAAATTGGTAAAACCTCGATCTTGCGATTGTAGCGCCAGACGCCATAGCATTGTTTGGCGACCAAATTATAACGATGAAGATACTCACCTTCTCGACGCTCTTCCCCAATACTGAAACCCCCGGTCACGGCATCTTCGTCGAAACGCGCCTGCGCCATTTGCTGGCGAGTTTCAATAGCGTATCCGCCAAAGTCGTTGCGCCGGTGCCATGGTTTCCATTTACCGCCGAGCTATTCGGGAAGTATGGAAAATACGCGCGGGTGCCAAAATCGGAGCTACGAAATAACATACCGATATTGCATCCCCGGTTCTTTCAGTTGCCAAAAGCTGGAATGACGTCTGCACCATATTCTTTAGCCCGAGCAAGTTTGCCCGCCCTAAAAAAGTTGATTCTCGAGGGTTTCAATTTTGATTTAATCGACGCACACTACTATTTTCCAGACGGGGTAGCGGCGTCGCTGCTCGGTCGCTGGCTAAAAAAACCTGTCGTCATCACGGCGCGCGGCACGGATATTAATTTGATTCCCGAATTTACCATGCCGCGCAAAATGATCTTAACCGCGGCGCGCGATGTCGCGGCGTCCATTACCGTGTCGGCGGGACTTAAAAACCGTATGGTTCAGCTCGGTGCTGCGCCAGAGAAAATACATGTGTTTCGTAACGGTGTCGACCTCTTGTTGTTTCAGCCGATTGACCGCGACACAGCAAGAGCCGAACTCGGTTGGAATACGAAAGTGCTGCTCTCGGTTGGAAATTTATTTGAACTCAAGGGCCATCACTTAGTGATCGATGCAATGCGCTATTTGCCGGACTATCGTTTAGTCATAGTCGGCGATGGCAAAGAATTGATGAGTTTGCGTCAGCGCTGCCAAGCCTGCTCAGTTGCCGATCGAGTAGACTTCATTCCCAGCATTCCACAAAACAAGCTCAAGACCTACTATGGCGCCGCGGATGCCCTTATCCTTGCGTCCAGCCGGGAAGGATGGGCCAATGTGTTATTGGAATCTATGGCATGTGGCACACCCGTGATTGCGACGACGGTAGGTGGCAATTCAGAAGTTGTAAGTTCTCGCGATGCGGGAATCTTGTTGCAGGAAAGAACTTCGGAGGCGATTATCAACGGCGTACGCAGTCTTTTTTCCGATTACCCAAATCGGATTGCCACACGACGTTACGCTGAAAAATTTGATTGGCGCGAAACCTCAGAATTGCAGATGGACCTCTTTCGGTCGATTTTAGCCAACGGGCGCAAAGGTCGAAAGATGCCGCATTATCGGTAATTTGCCGATCGTCATGGTATGCGCAATATGGAGAGAGAATCATGACCCGAATTGCATTGAAGAACCTAACCCAATCCCGGTGCTGCTTGAAGTGGTCGATCATCGCGCTATTGAGCAATATTTCCTATGCCAATAATGAAATCTTGACCTCAATATCAGCGGGACAATGGCGCGAGATTCCTAAGACAGCCTTGAAGGAAGTTTTTCCCTCGCAATCTGGTCATCCCGGATGGGGCACAATAGGCCCGCGGGGAGTCGTCGCCGCGTGGTCAGGGGCGGCTTTCGATGCGCAGCGGAACGTGCTGATCATAACCGGCGGTGGGCACAGTGATTATGGCGGGAACGAAGTATATGAATTCAACCTCGGCGCCGCGCGATGGGAACGTACAACCGACCCAAGTAAGGTCATTCGGGGCGCTAAGCCCGGAGAATACGCGGTCGTCGATTCCGAGGCCCCGGTAGCAAGCCATACCTACGATGGATTAGTTCACTTGCCTGACACAAACCAAATGTTTAAATTCGGCGGAAGCTTCTATGGCAACGGCAGCCCCTATGATCGCCATGCCTATTTGTTCGACCTGGCGACGAAGCAGTGGAAACGGGGATCGGAGGCGCCAATGTACGTTCTGCAAGTCAATTCCGACTATGACCCAATAACGGGTCAAGTCATTATCGGGACTGGTACAGGATTAATGACATACGATCCTATCGCTAATGCCTGGAAATCACGCCCGCAACTCGATCCTTCCACTGCGGCTGCAGCCGGAGTGCTTGACCCGGAGCGCCGTCTTTTTGTCCAATCAATAGTGGCGAAACCGGAAATTAGTTTTTATTTCCTCGATAAATTGAGCGGGCGTCAAAAGGCGCGTATCAGCGGCGAAACGAATTGGCCAAGTGCATCCGGTATGGCGTACCACGCACCGAGCAAGCGCATGGTGATTTGGGGCGGTGGGCGCAACGTATGGGCGTTCAATACAAACGACTGGCAGGTTCGAAAATATGAAAATCCATCTGGCGACGCCCCATTTCCGCTCCGGTCTAATGGCGACGTCAAGTCAGCCGGCATCTACGGCCGTTGGCAGTACGTGCCGGACTACGATGTATTCATTGCCTATAACCACACAGGTGACAATGTTTGGATTTACAAACTTCCAAGTGCAGACCACAAGGAAATTTTGAAAAAGTGCAATGTCGATCTTTGTATTGGTCCTGGACATAAATTTCACAAACCAAGCGAGGCCGCGTTCGCGGCGAAAGATGGTTATACGATTGAAATTGACGCCGGGGATTATGCCGGTGATGGCGCGATATGGCCGCAGAACAAATTGACGATTCGTGGCGTTGGTGGACGTGCGCATATCGCTGCTAAAGGTGTCCAAGTGGCTGGGAAAGGAACTTGGATTATCAAGGGAAACAACACTCTGCTCGAGAATATTGAATTTTCTGGCGCCAAAGTTCCCGACCGAAACGGTGCGGGGATTCGGCTTGAAGGGAAGAACTTAACTTTGCGTAATTGTTATTTTCACGACAATGAGAATGGGATTCTTACCGGCGCGAACGAAGACAGCGATATCGTCATCGAACAAAGTGAATTCGCGCACAACGGTTACGGTGATGGGCAATCCCACAATATCTATGTCGGTCGGGTGCGCAGCCTAACTGTTAAGTTTAGTGCTTTGCACCATGCAAACGTTGGGCACAATTTGAAAAGCCGTGCTCTGACCAACCATATTCTTTATAACCGCATCGTCGATGAAGCAGACGGGAAAGCAAGTTATGAAGTCGATTTGCCCGATGGTGGCCTTGCCTACTTAATCGGTAACGTCATACAACAAAGTCCCGAAACCGAAAACAACACCATGATTTCCTATGGCGAGGAGGGTTTGAAAAAGGGCACTCATGAATTTTATTTTGCAAACAATACGGCGGTTAACGATGGTTCACGCGAAAGCATTTTCATCCGCATTAGATCCGGTACGGAACTCGTCAGAATAGTGAACAACGTCTTTGCCGGACCCGGTAAGCTGCTCGAAGGCTTGGGCCAACTGAAGAATAATTTGACCATCGAAAAATCCGACTTTGTTGCGCCGGAACACTACGACTATCGGTTACGGCCGGGATCTAAAGCGATCGATGCGGGTATCGATGCTGGCGAGGTGCATGGCTTGAGCTTGCTTCCAAAGTTCGAATACGTTCACCCGCTAAAAGCGGCTCCGCGGAAAATCGATCGGCGCGTGGATCTCGGTGCGTTTGAGCAATAGAATATCGAATTGAACTGAGCATCACGCCAGACAAATGATAAATACTTTTTTTCCGTTGCTAACTACACTTCTTTCCCCTGGCGGACGCCGGGGTCGGCTGACCATTGTCATGTATCATCGCGTGCTGGATCGCCCGGATTCATTGGCGCCCTTTACACCAACGGCGCAAATCTTCGATTGGCACATGGAAACCCTGGCAAACGGATTTAACGTTTTGCCACTTTCCGAAGCGATCGATCGGCTGATAAAACGATCGCTGCCGCCGCGCGCAGCCTGCATTACATTCGACGATGGCTACCGCGATAATTTTACGGTCGCATCGCCGGTCATGCAGCGTTATGGTTTGCCGGCAACCATATTCGTAGCAACCGGCTTTCTTGATGGTGGACTGATGTGGAATGACAGCGTGATTGAAACCGTTCGCCACGCGCCCGGCGCATCGATCGACGCCAGCTCTTTAGGTTTGGGCGTCCATCCAATTACCAGCGACGCTGAGCGGTTGCAAGCCATCCATACACTCATTAATCAGCTCAAATACCTACCTTTCGCAGACCGATTGGCGCACGTAAACGAGTTGTCTGCAATCATCGGCGCATCGTTACCCGCAGATCTCATGTTATCCACGGCCGATGTTATCGCGGCACGACGCACCAACATTGAGATCGGCGCCCACACAGTAAATCATCCAATACTGACTCAGATAAGTGATAGCCAAACTCGTATCGAGTTAGCCGAAAGCAAAGCGACCTTGGAGTCGATACTAAAAGAAAAAATCAACTTATTCGCCTACCCTAACGGTCGTCCGGATTTGGACTACGCCGTGCGTCATGCGAAAATGGTTAAGGAGGCAGGATTCAAGATGGCCGTATCAACTGCCAGTGGCGCGGCAAGTGCGGAAAGCGATCTGTTCCAGTTGCCGCGCTATGCCCCGTGGGACAAACTTAAATCGCGGTTACAACTGCGTTTGCTGCAGAATATCTGGCGCCCGGCTCCGAATCCAGCTTATTCTTAAGGCGCCCTGAACGGCAATACCAGCAAGGCTTCTGGCCGTATATGTCTGTATAATAAATATCCAAGCGGGTCTTCAGGCAATGCCTTCAGGTCTATTGGCGGGTGGGCTGATGCTGCGAGAGCCAAAGCTCCAACATCATCAACACCCACACCATCGTTCCGTAATAGCCCGCATGGCCGGACCGCACAACATCGATCAGTTCCCGGGTAAATTCTTTACGAATAATGCCGCGATCGCCAAGTTGTTCTAAGCTGCCGTAGGCGATTTGTTGTAGCGGCGCATGATCGCGAAGCCACGGTCCGAATGGTAAACCGAAGCCGTGCTTGGACTTCGCGATAGTCGCGTCAGGCAGAAATCCGCGAAGTGCTTCCTTGAAAAAAAAGCGTAGCTTCGAACCCTTTAATTTCAGGCCCGGCGCCAATCGAAGCGAGAAATCCAACACGCCATCGTCTAACATTGGGTACGCGACGTTTACCTTCGCCAGTTCGCACATGCGCGAGACTTTTGGAAGATCGTTGTCGCTTAGCGTAAGTTTAAAGTCGAGCGCCAACATGCGATTGATCAGCGTTTTCGCCCGCGCATCGTTGTAGACGGCGGTCAGATGTTGTAACGGCGCATCGGTCTTCACGGTTGCGAGAAACTCCGGCGCCAACACTTTGCTTACGCCAAACCGATCAAGTAAGTTATAGGTTTCCATTCGTGCAGGCATGCCGAGCTTCGCCTGTTGTACGTAGCTCTTAGCTTTGCGCAATGGCGTTATATTGTCGATGCCGCGCAAACCTAACACCGGCTCGATTAAGGTCGAACGTACTAGGCTCGGAACACGAGCGTAGTGCGCAAAAACATGCTGCTTGGCATAGCGCTCGTTGCCGCCGTAAAGTTCGTCACCACCGTCACCACCCAACAAAAGATCAACGCCATCTTGCTCAGCGAAGCGAGCACAAAAGTAAGTCGGAACGGCCGATGAATTGCCAAACGGCTGATCATAAATCTGGGCAATTTTAGGAATCGATTCCGCCACGTCGGTGGGTGTTACATAGTACTCATGATGATCCGTCTTGAAGTGCTTCGCCGCGAGACGCGCGTATTCCATCTCGTCATAGCCAGCCGCCTCGAATCCGATCGAATAGGTGCGTGCCGGCGCGCCCGACACCTCGCCGAGCAATCCCGCAATCGTCGAACTATCCGTGCCGCCGCTCAAAAATGCGCCGCAATTGTGGCCGTCCGACGCCGTTTTCACCGCGCCCCGCAGCGCGCCCAAAAAATCTTGCTTCAATTCATCAAATGATGAAATCTGGTTTTCGATAAACTCTGCTTTCCAGTGGCGCTTAATCGTGGCCTGTTCAATTTTGAAACTCAGGCATTCACCGGCCAACAAGCGCTTAACGTCGTGATAAATTGTTTCCGGACCCGGAATGATGTGGAAATAAACGTAATTGAAAATCGATTGAGGGCTAAGGGCGAGAGCATTGTCGATGTTCAAGGAATCGAGATTTGAGGCGAAGCGAATGTCATTCGATCCGACTGCGTACGCCAATGGATGAGTCGCAAAACGATCGACGGCAAGATAAAGTGCTTGCTCGCCTTGATCGATAATCGCGATCGAGTACTGCCCCAGCAAATGAATCGCCAAATCGTCTTGCCAACGGCGATAGCCTTCGGATAATGCCGCAGCGCGGCCACGAGCGCGCGCAAGTTCATTGAGATCCCGATTGGCAAAATTCGGCGCCCCTGAAAAACCAATCAATAATTGGTCTACCTCCGTGAGAAATTGAGTAGAACCTAAATCGGCCGCCGCCAGGCCACACCATGGTTTGCTGGACATCTGTATGCGCGTGCCATCGAAGCGCACTAACGCAGCGGCCATGGCGTCCAAATTCGGTGGCGAAGGGCTCGCGTTGTTATCTAGCCAACCGCAAATTCCGGCCAAACCGTTCTCCCCGAATGATATTTGATATTCATACCAAAACTTCCAATGGCGCGGGATGACTCAAAAAAGCTGTTGGACTTGCTGTCAATCCGTACGCGCCGGACTGGAAAACGACCGCCAAATCGCCCACTTCCGCGCGTGGAAATTCCATTTTGTCGCCGAGCAAGTCCAGCGGCGTACAAAGCGGCCCAACTATAGACGCCGTTTCCGTCGGCATCTCATCCATACGATTACCAATGGCCACAGGATAATTTTTTCGTATTACCTGGCCAAAATTTCCGGATGCCGCAAGCTGATGATGCAAGCCTCCGTCAGTGACAAGAAATACGTGGCCACGCGAAATCTTGCGATCAACTATCTTGCACACATAAATTCCTGCTTCACCCACCAGATAACGACCCAACTCAATTACTAACTGCGCATCGGGCAGACGACTCTTTGCTTCGGGGATCAAGCGCCGCAGGTTCTCGCCCACGGCCGCGATATCCAACGGCGTTTCGCCGGGAAAGTAAGGGATGCCAAAACCACCGCCGATGTTCAGTAACCGCACCGGCGTCGGCGCGTGCTCCGCCAATCTGTACGCCAACTCCAGCGTCTTTTGCTGCGCGTCTTGGATAGATTCGGCTCGAAGGTTTTGCGACCCGCTGTAAATATGAAAACCCTGAAAATCCACGGGTAGCGTCTTCATTCGCCGGAGGAGCTCGGGGACTGTTTCAGCGTCGATGCCAAATTGTTTCGGCCCACCGCCCATTTTCATGCCGGAGGACTTTAGCTCGTAGTCAGGATTCACCCGAACCGCGACTCTTGGCCGAATATTAAGTACCTGACCCAACTTGGCCGCTGTTTCCATTTCAAACGGCGACTCGAGATTTATCGTGATTCCGGCTGCAATCGCAGAAATCAGTTCTCGTTCACTCTTCCCGGGACCGGCAAAACTAATCATTTCCGGATTCATGCCCGAGTCTAAGGCCACGCGCAGTTCATTGCCGGATGCGACGTCCAACCCATCGATCAATCCGGCCATAAATTGCACCACGGCTGGCATAGGATTGGCCTTCATGGCGTAATGCAAGTGGATTTCAGCGGGAATGTGCCGCCGCAATAGCTTCACACGTTCACGCAATAGTTGACGGTCGTAGGCGAAAAATGGCGTTTGACCGATACGCGCCGCGAGGCGAGTCAGCGCGACGCCATTCACCTGTAAACATCCATCGACCGAGCGCCAATCTTCCAGCGGTGCGTGAGTTGGCTTGGCGGCGGTCATGATTTCACCGTCTCGAAAAGATTCTGGGCGCCTTGCGCGAGCGCATTTCGATCAATCTTTCCGTTTGGATTTCGAGGCAAACTATCGGTGCTGACCAAAATCTTGTGTGGCGCCATAAATGCGGGCAACTCGGATTTGGCCTTTGCCAGCAAGGCATCCGTCGAAAATTCCTGCGCCGGCTTAGGCACTACCACCGCGACAATGGCCTGGCCTAGAATCGGATGCGCTGCACCGAACACGGCAACTTCACTCACCAACCCAGTCGCGTAGATTACCTCTTCGACCTCGGTAGGACTTACCCGATATCCGGACGTCTTGATCATTTCGTCGCGGCGGCTAATGAAATAAAGATAACCCTCTTCATCGCGCTTAACGGTATCACCTGACCAAACGGCTATTTCCGGCATCACTAATCCGCCGCGTTGGCCCGGCGCCGGCTTGAAGCGTTCAGCCGTTTTCTCGACGTCGTTCCAGTATCCCAGGGAAACATGGACACCTCGATGCACTAATTCCCCGAGCTCATTTGCCGCGCACTCGGAACCATCTTCCCGCACCACAAGAATCTCCGCATTTGGAATTGCTTTGCCAATTGAATCAGGTCGCGCGTCGACTTGATCAGGCGGCAGATAGGTCGAGCGAAACGCCTCGGTTAAGCCATACATTAAAAATGGCTTGGTTTTCGGTAACGCGTGTTGCAATGCCCGAAGCGTTGGTTCCGGCATGTGGCCACCGGAATTCGTAATGTAGCGCAAATGATCGATTACCGAATCTGGCCATGGAAACTGCGCAAGTTGGACCCAAAGTGGCGGAACGGCTGCCAGCCCGGTTATTTTCTCCGCTGCAACGGCATTGATCACGTCACGCGGAAACAGATAATTCATCATGACCGCAGTGGCGCCGACTAGAAACGCGGTGGTGATTTGATTCAGGCCGTAATCGAACGATAGGGGCAAAACCGACAGAAGGCGATCATGTTGCGTAAGTTCCAAATACTGGGCGACACTTTTCGCACCGGCAACGATGTTTCGGTGTGACAGTACGACGCCTTTAGGCTTGCCGCTACTGCCGGACGTATAAAGGATCGCAGCCATGTCGCCGTCAATAACGCGATGCGGTAATCGAGCTTGGGATTGCTCCAATCCCTCAGCCCAACTTACAATCTTCAGATGAGCTAATGTGAGGAATGGCTTGTCCACGTGATCGACTACAACGACTGCCCTCAAATCCGGGCAGTTGCCAAGAAACGACGCCAAAATTTCAAGTCGGTCGATTGATGTCACCATAAATCGGACATTGCAATCGTTCATGATGTGAGCAACTTGCTCACCTTTTAAAAGTGGATTTACCGGAACGAATACGCCGCCGGCCCGCGCCGCACCAAACATTCCGACAATGTTTTCAATACGCTTTTCTAAAAAAATTGCGACGCGCTCAGATTTTTGTATTTCGAGATGTCGAAATAGATTGGCCGCTTTATTGACCGCATCCTCTAGATTTTCAAAGTTAACGGCCTGTTTTTGATAGACTAAAGCAAAGTTGGTCGGCGTGCGTTGGGCTGATTCGGTAATCAAGTCGTGTACTAATTCGGCCATGAGTGTGTCTGGGTATTCTTAGGGGATAGAATTGTTTTGAAGTCAGGCCGGAATAGTGAGGTTAGCTATGAAACGAATAATAACGCACCACTTTGTACCTGAACACCCGGCTTGTGCAAACTGTAAAACCCTCGCCGCCCACAACGCTTGATCACCGCATCAGAATGACACGCCTAGCCGCTGACCAACGCTTAGGGTGAACTTGGAGACGCCTCCGATGATTGATGCAGAAAGGTAAAGGCTTTAGACTAAGACCGGAAATCACTACCATAGCATGATCTGCCGATTAATCTATATCGGTCAGCAAATTCATATTTCTGGAAGCATGACCGACAAGAACAATAAAACCGGCGTAACTTTTATTCACGAAGCAAGCTACGGTCGCCAGCCAAGACTGGCCTCAGTCACTCTGTCAAATGACAGTGGGACAACATTTGGCGAAAACCAACTAGGGCACCATTAATATTTCCTCGTTTCGGATACCCTATTGGCGTTTGGAGTCAATTGAATTATTCTTATTTTTTCTATCCCTTGTTGCAAGGACTCATACTATCCGCGGCGCTTTGGATACCGAGAAGTTGTAATGGCAAATCATCCTAGAAGCGGCAGTTGGACGGGG
>JANNFT010000225.1:0-2557 GCA_031380185.1 Pseudomonadota bacterium | reverse complement strand
TCATCGCGCCGCTCGATTTTGCCGTCGTGATTTTGCCATTCGGTAATGAGGGCGATGACCGGATGTTTGGTTTCGGGATCGAATTCCGTCGAATTGGCTTGTTCCAAGCCGACCACATTGCGCGCGTATTCGATCACGGCGATCTGCATGCCGAGGCAAATACCGAGGTACGGCACTTTGTTTTCGCGCGCGTATTTCACCGCGGCGATTTTTCCTTCGGTGCCGCGCTTGCCGAAGCCGCCGGGCACCAGAATCGCATCCATGCCGAGCAAACAATTCACGCCGTTTGATTCGATGTTTTCCGAATCGACATAGTGAATATTGACCTTGGAGCGGGTGTGAATGCCGGCGTGAATCAAGGCTTCCGAAAGAGATTTGTAGGATTCTGTCAGATCGACATATTTTCCGACCAGCGCAATGTTGACCTCATAAAGCGGATGCTCTTGCGCTTCGGTGAGCTTACGCCACGCGCTTAAGTCCGCCGCACGGGCGAGAATGCCAAGCTTGTGGCAGACGATTTCGTCGATCATTTGCTCGTGCAATATCACCGGAATTTTGTAAATACTGTCGACATCGTGCGCGGAAATAACGGCTTCTTTGGTGACATTGGTGAACAGTGCGATCTTGCGCCGTTCCTCTTCCGGAACCGGGCGATCGGAGCGGCAAATCAAGATATCCGGCTGAATGCCAATCTCGCGTAGTTCCTTCACCGAATGTTGCGTTGGCTTGGTTTTGATTTCTCCTGCCGAGGCAAGATAGGGCACCAACGTCAAATGAATGTAGCAGGTATTGTTGCGGCCTTCCTCAATACCCATTTGGCGAATGGCTTCGAGGAACGGCAACGATTCGATATCGCCGACGGTGCCGCCGATCTCGACGATCGCCACGTCGTAACCCTGCGCGCCTTCTTTGATATGCAGCTTGATCTCGTCGGTGATGTGCGGAATCACCTGCACCGTGCCGCCCAGATAATCGCCGCGCCGTTCTTTCTTGATGACGTTTTCGTAAATCTGGCCGGTGGTGAAGTTATTGCGCTTAGCAGTGCGCACATTGACGAAACGCTCGTAGTGACCCAAATCCAAGTCGGTCTCGGCGCCGTCGTCGGTGACAAACACCTCGCCATGCTGAAACGGGCTCATGGTGCCGGGGTCGACGTTGATGTAGGGATCGAGCTTGAGAAGGGTGACGTTGATGTTGCGGGACTCAAGAATGGCGCCCAGTCCGGCGGCGGCGATGCCTTTCCCAAGTGAAGAGACCACACCACCGGTCACGAATACATACTTGGTCATGGGAAATTCGGCTGGTTTGAAAAACGGATTTTATATTAAAAGCTGCTTTGGAACAATGAATCAAGTGCCTTTGGGTGCGCATTCGTGGCCTGCCGCGGCATCGCCCATCACTGCCTGCCTCCTGCCAAGACATGGCCTGGAAGGCAGTATCCATGCGCTTCTCCAGGCATCGTTTTGGAAATGCTGCGCATCGCCGGTGCGCGCGTAGGCGAACGAATGAACGGTTTATAGTTGCAGCATCCGCTACGGCAAAATATAGATGACTGATTTTTTAAAGATTGCTGTATTCCGCCGGATTCACCTCGGCATGGATGCGGTGACGCAGATGGATTACAGCGTGAATGTCGATGGAAAAACGCCGCGTGCGGCGGCGTTGGATTGGATGCAGCGCAATCGCGCGATTGTCGATGCCTGGTTCTGGCGATTGTATATCCACAGGATGCCTTGCCAGAAGCCACACCCAGCTTGCCTCATGGCATAGCCTGCGCTGCGATGCAATATCCATGTGGCTCTCCGGCATGGCATTTTCAGGCTTTTGCGCGAGCCAACTCGTAAACTTCTGCCAAATTAGCCGTTTTCACGGCACTGCGACACGGCGTGTGGTATGATCCGCGCCTTCGTTTAACGCCCGAGTGCCCTATGCCCCGCGCCATTCGTAACATCGCAATCATTGCCCACGTTGATCACGGCAAGACGACGCTGGTCGATAAGCTCTTGCAGCAATCGGGCACATTTGCCGCTCATCAGCATATCGCCGAGCGAGTGATGGATAGCAATGATCTCGAGCGCGAACGCGGCATCACCATTCTGGCGAAGAATTGCGCGGTGACCTACGAAGGTACGCATATCAATATCGTCGACACGCCTGGCCATGCGGATTTCGGCGGCGAGGTGGAGCGCGTGTTATCGATGGTCGACAGCGTGTTGTTGCTGGTGGACGCGGTCGAAGGCCCGATGCCGCAGACGCGGTTTGTGACGCGCAAAGCATTGGCGCTGGGTTTGAAGCCGATCGTGGTGGTCAATAAGATCGATCGCCCCGGCGCGCGGCCGGACTGGGTGGTCAATCATACTTTTGATCTGTTCGATAAACTCGGCGCGACTGAAGAACAACTCGATTTTCCCGTCATTTACGCTTCGTCATTGAACGGCTATGCGACCCTCGACCCGAATGTGAAGAGCGGAAACATGCGGCCGCTGTTCGAAGCGATTTTGCAATACGTGCCGGTGCGCGACGCCAATCCCGATCTGCCGTTGCAATTACAAATTTG
>JANNFT010000217.1:0-22575 GCA_031380185.1 Pseudomonadota bacterium | reverse complement strand
GTAGGCGTCTTCCAGGCCGTCGAGGAACATGTGATCGATGACTTGGGCGTGACCCAGGCGCATGCCGCTTCGCGCTTTCGGCAACAGATACGGCGCGTTGGTCATGCTTTCCATACCGCCGGCGACCATGATGTCGTTGCTGCTGGCGATGATGAGATCGTGCGCGAGCATCGCCGCTTTCATTCCGGATCCGCACATCTTGCTAATCGTAGTGCAACCGGTCGATAGCGGGAGACCCGCGCCAATACTGGCTTGGCGGGCAGGTGCCTGACCGACGCCCGCCATTAAACAGTTGCCCATGATGACTTCTTGCACGTCACCGGAGCTAAGGCCCGCACGTTCGACCGCGGCGCGAATGGCCGTAGCGCCGAGTTCCGGCGCGCTGACGTTTTGGAATACGCCTTGAAAGCCGCCCATGGCAGTGCGCGCGGCGCCAACGATTACGATTGAATCTTGCATAGGATCTCCTGATTAATTTTCTTTGCGCAGAATGCGATCGAGAACGGTGAATCGATGGGGATAGTCGTTTAGCTCGTTGGCGGGAAATTTTTCCTGCAACGATTCTTGCCAGCCGTGACGGTTAAAGGATGGGAAATGGGTGTCGCCGTCAACGTCGGCGTCGACTTCCGTCAAATAAATGCGATCGATTCGATCAAACGCTTGGCGATATAACTCGGCGCCACCGATGAAGAAAATCTCCGGATCATGATCGCAACTTTCGATCGCGGCGTCGACTGAGTCGACCGTGGCCGCACCTTCAAAACGATACTGCGGATTGCGCGAAACGATTACGGTTTTGCGGCCGGGTAATAGCCGTCCGATGGATTCGAAAGTTTTGCGTCCCATGATGATGTGATGGCCCATAGTCAGTGTGCGAAATCGTTTCAAGTCGATAGATAATCGCCACGGTAGTTTATTGTCTTTGCCGATTATGCCATTGCGAGATATGGCGACGATGAGAGAGAGTTTTTGCTGGTTCAATTTGAACTTAGGATGGTGATGTGTCGCAGGCGGCATAAGTTCCACTTTTGATTTCGGCCGCGAATGGGTCTGACGGGTCTTTTCTATTTCTGCAAGTTTCGATGGCGAAACCTTTGTGGAGGATTATTCGCAATATTTTCCTCTTTTGCCGCAATGCTGTCGATGCCGGCGTCACGATGCGACGACAATTTAAGCCATCCAAAAAAAACATCAAAGAAAATATTCGGCCGCCGCGAGCAATGGTTTGGAAGGCTCATGGATGTTGGCTCACAGCTCAAGGCATGCCAGGAGGCGCGCTGCTATTGGCTGCTGGCGACGACAATATCTCAAGGCTCGGCGGTAATCTTACTTTGGCGCGTTTTTCCATCCAATAAACACGCGACATTCATATCGCCCATCATGTTCACGACCGTTCGGCAACGGTCGAGAAACCAATCTACAGTCAGCAAAATCGCGATGTACTCGATTGGCAAGCCCACGGCTTTAAACACCATCGTCATTGTCACCAGTCCGGCTTCCGGAATGCCCGCCGCGCCGACCGACGCGAACACGCTGGTGATGACCACGAGAAATTGTTGCGTGTAGGTGAGTTCCATGCCAAGCATCTGCGCGATGAACAGCGCCGCCATTGCCTCGTAGAGCGCCGTGCCGTCGTTGTTGAAGTTCGACGCCACCAACGCGCCGAGGCTGGCGGATTGTTCGCGCAGGCCGACGCGATCTTTCAAGCACGCGTAGGTTACGGGCGAGGTGGCCGTGGAACTCGCGGTCGAGAAGGCCATCACCATGGCGTCGCGTGCACCGCGTAATAAGTCGATTGGTTTGACCCAGGAACCCAAGCGCACGCGCACGAGATAATAAGTTGCTTGTAGCAACAACGCGACGATGACGGCGACGACAAATAAGCCCAAGGCCTTGAAATCGGAAAGGCCTTTTGCGCCGACGATGCTTGCGACGATGCCGAACACGGCGATCGGAATCACTTCGATCACCCAGCGCAATATGGTAATTATCGCGCCAAACGCGATGTCGCTTAAGTCCATGACGTTGCGTATCGGCGATTCGCGAAAGCGCCGCAGCGCGATGCCGAACGCTATGGCGATGAATATCACGCCGATAACTTTGCCATCGTCGCCGAGCGGGCCGAGCAAACTTTTTGGGACGTTGTCGAGCAATTGCTGGACGGGATCCGGGCCGGCCTTTGCGCTGACCTGGCTTTGCGGCGGCGTGATTTTGGCGGCGCTGCCGGGTTCAATGACGTTGGCGACGAATAGGCCGATCAAGATTGCGACGAACGTATTGAGCATCAACAAACCGGCGACGCGCATTCCGATTTGGCCCTTCAATTCCACCTGCAATAACGCTCGAACCACCGCAACCAAAATCAATGCCGGCGCAAGCGCGCCGAGCAGGCGCAGCACCAGCTTGGCGGGAATCGCCAGCCAGCCGACACCGGCGCCGAAGGCGAGTCCGACAATGACGCCAAGCGCCAGCGCGCCAAGGATGCGCAGATAAAGCGGCCAACTGCGCCAGCGACCCCACAAGCCCGATGTCACGCTAGGTTCTTGGAACAGGAATTCGTTGTTCAAGCGGCGTCCGACCAGAATTCGATGGCCGTATCGTAGCACCTCACGATCCCGCAGTCGCATTGTCAGGTGAGAATCGACTACGGGGGTGGATTACGCCGTCACGGCGACGCCTGCCGTTTTTAGGTTGAAGCAAGTATCGGATTTTTAGTATAATCCCGAGTTAACCCGACGCTAGGTAGCGTGCCGAGCGCGGGAAATACTCACGCCCGTCTCGATAAGGGTGCTCGTTAAGTTGGTCAAACAACTCAGCGGGCTTGCAGCGGCGGGCGGCGGACTAACCCTTAACCGGAGAACTAAATGTCAGTGACCATGCGTCAAATGCTGGAGGCTGGGGTGCACTTTGGCCATCAGACTCGTTTCTGGAATCCCAAGATGGCGCCTTATATCTTCGGCCATCGCAACAAAATTCATATCGTCAATCTGGAAAAATCGCTTCCGATGTACGAAGACGCGATGAAATATATTCGGCAACTGTCGGCGAACAAAGGCACGATTTTATTCGTCGGCACCAAGCGTCAAGCGCGCGAAATCGTTCGCGAAGAAGCGCAGCGCTGCCAATCGCCATACGTGGACTATCGTTGGCTCGGCGGTATGTTGACCAACTTTAAAACGGTAAAGGGGTCGGTCAAGCGCCTGAAAGAAATCGAGCAGATGAAAGAAGATGGTTCGATGGAAAAGATTTCCAAGCGTGAAGCGTTGAGTTACGAGCGCGAACTTGAGAAGTTGACGCGTAGCCTGGGCGGCTTCAAGGACATGGCGACCTTGCCCGATGCGCTGTTCGTGATCGATACCGGTTACCAAAAGATTGCGCTGACCGAAGCGAAGACGCTGGGTATTCCCATTGTCGGCGTGGTCGACACCAACAATACGCCGGACCATGTCGACTACATTATTCCGGGGAATGACGATTCGACGCGCGCGATTCGCCTCTATGCGCGCGGCGCCGCCGACGCGATTCTCGAAGGCCGCAGCCAGGTTATTCAGGAAATGGTCGCGCCGGCTGATGAGGAATTCGTCGAAGTCGACGAAGTCGCAAAGTAATCGTACGAAATAATTTTTAGGGGTAGGCACATGGCGGAAATTACCGCTGGAATGGTGAAAGAGCTGCGCGAGAAAACCGACGCGCCGATGATGGAGTGCAAGAAAGCCTTGTCCGAAGCCAATGGCGACATGGAAAAGGCGGAAGAAATTCTGCGCGTGAAGTTAGGAAGCAAAGCGAGCAAGGCCGCGGGGCGAATTGCCGCGGAAGGCGTAGTTTCGACCCACATCGCAGTCGATCAAAAACTCGGCGCGATCGTCGAAGTCAATTGCGAAACTGACTTCGTGGCGAAGAACGAAGATTTTTTGACGTTCGCAAAAAATTTATCTGAATTGGCGGCGCGACAAAATCCTGCCGACGTTGCCGCATTGTCGAGCTTGAGTTTGAATGGCGCGACGGTTGAAGCAATTCGTACGGCGCTGGTCGGCAAGATTGGCGAGAATGTCTCGATTCGACGTTTTGCCCGTATTGAAGCCAAGGGCAAGCTAACGACTTATATTCATCCGGGCGCGAGGATCGGGGTATTGGTTGATGTAAGCGGTGGCGATGATGCGTTGGCGAAAGATCTCGCGATGCACATTGCCGCGAGCAAGCCGGTGGCATTGACCAAGGAAGACGTGTCGCCCGCGTTGATTCAGAAGGAGCGCGACGTCGCGCTGGCGAAAGCGGCGGAATCGGGCAAGCCAGCCGATATCGTCACGAAGATGGTCGAAGGCAGTGTCGCGAAATATTTGAAAGAAGTCACGTTGCTTGGCCAACCGTTCGTTAAGGACGATAAGCAGACTATTGAACAATTGCTTAAGTTTAAGAGCGCTTCGGTCGCGCGCTTTGCGCTTTACATTGTCGGCGACGGCATTGAGAAAAAGCAAACCGACTTCGCCGCCGAAGTTGCCGCCGCGGTGAAGGGCGCTTAACGCCGGAACTCGATGGTCGAGCCGAAATACAAACGCATTCTGCTGAAACTGTCGGGCGAAGCCCTGATGGGTGGCGACAGTTATGGCATTAATCAGCCAACAATTAGCGCCATTGTCGCTGAGATCAAGGCCGTTATCGATTTGGGCGTGCAGGTTGCCGTGGTGATCGGCGGCGGCAACATTTTTCGCGGCGTGTCCTCCAGTGCGGCTGGTATGGATCGCGCCATGGCCGATTATATGGGTATGTTGGCGACCGTCATCAACGCCATCGCGTTGCAAGATGCAATGCGTAAAGCCGGCCTTAGCGCAAGGGTGCAATCGGCGATCAATATCGAGCCGGTGGTCGAACCCTATATCCGCGGCAAAGCGATACGTTATCTCGAAGATGGCAAGGTTGTGATATTCGGCGCCGGAACCGGTAATCCGTTTTTCACGACCGATACCGCGGCAGCGCTGCGCGGTCGTGAAATGGAAGCTGAAATCGTTCTGAAAGCGACTAAGGTCGATGGCATCTATAGCGCGGATCCTAAAATTGATAAGAGTGCGACACGCTACAAACATATTTCCTTCGATGAAGCCATCAATCGCAATCTCAAGGTGATGGACGCAACTGCGCTGACCTTATGCCGCGATCAAAATCTACCGATTTGCGTCTTCAGTATTTTCCAAGCCGGCGCGTTGAAACGGGTGGTGATGGGCGAAGACGAAGGCACGTTGGTTACTGCTTAGGGAAGTGATGAATAAGTTCAAGTTCGTCGCAATAGCGCGTTGTTCGCGCCTGGGCTCGCTTAAAACTTGAACTTATTCCGGCGCTTCTCGCTATTAACCGTTTTTTGTGAGGTAATTCATGATTGCGGATATCAAAAAAACGTCCGAACAAAAGATGCAAAAGACCGTCGAAAGTTTCAAGGTCTCGCTGGGAAAAATTCGTACCGGCCGCGCCCATCCGGGCTTGCTCGAACACATTAAGGTCGATTATTACGGCACGCTAATGCCAATAAGTCAGGTCGCCAACTTGAATCTGATTGATTCTCACAATATCGGCGTTCAACCTTGGGAAAAGAAAATGATTCCGACTGTGGAGAAGGCGATTCGCGACTCGGATCTCGGGCTCAATCCCGCGACGCAAGGCGATTTGATTCGTGTGCCGATGCCGGCGCTGACCGAAGAACGTCGCCGCGAGCTGACGAAAGTCGTTCGGCATGAGGCAGAAGATACTCGCGTGGCGATTCGTAACGTCCGCCGCGATGCGATAACTCATCTCAAGGACGCGCTCAAAGCGAAGACGATTTCGGAGGACGACGAGCGCCGCGCGCTTGATGAAATTCAAAAGCAAACCGATAAGCATGTCGGCGAGATCGATAAGCTCAGCCTGACCAAAGAAGCTGAAATGATGACAGTGTAGCCGGTCGGTCACTGCATCCAGCTCTTACCAGACACGCGCATCGTGGCGATATTTTCCAGCCCAACGCAGCAGATTCCGGAATCGCCGTCGATTCCGCGGCATATCGCGATCATCATGGATGGCAACGGACGCTGGGCGAAGCAGCGTTATCTGCCGCGCGTGGCGGGTCATCGCAAAGGCGCCGATGCGTTGAGGGCGACGATCCGGCGTTGCGTTCAGCGTGGCGTGGAATATTTGACTGTTTTTGCTTTTAGCAGCGAGAATTGGCGCCGGCCGGCTGACGAGGTCAGCGTGCTAATGCAGTTGTTCCTCAATGCGCTCGAGCAGGAAATATCGAAGCTGCACGAGAACGACATACGCTTTAAAGTCGTGGGCGATTTATCACGTTTCGATAAAAAAATTGTTGATCTAATTCAAAAAGCGGAAGCCGTAACAATTAACAACAAACGCCTGACGTTAACTGTCGCGGCAAATTATGGCGGTCGATGGGACATCATGCAGGCGCTGCAGACCATGTTACGTGTTCATCCCGAACAGGCAACGCGATTTGCAGAGGCGGATTTCGCTCCTTATTTGTCGATGCATTATGCACCGGAGCCGGATTTGTTTGTTCGCACCGGTGGCGAGCAACGCATCAGCAATTTTCTCTTGTGGCAACTCGCGTACACCGAGCTCTACTTTACCGATACCCTTTGGCCCGACTTTAACGCTGCGGCGCTCGATTCCGCAATTGAGTCCTATCAGTCACGGGAAAGGCGTTTTGGCCGCACCAGCGATCAGGTTCAAGCGGGACAAGCGGGCAAGGCGACCCACGGCTAATTGCGCGCCAATATCTTATTTTGCGTTCGGGCATAAACTGCTCAAGCCAGGGCGCTAGGCTCAGATGCTGCGAACGCGACTTTTAACGGTTGCCGTGATTTTTCCGGTATTTCTGTTGGCGCTATTCAAACTGCCGAACAGTTATTGGTCGCTGTTGATTCTGGCGTTGATGGTGATTGCGGCGCATGAATGGGCGCGGCTGTTCGACATCCCGCAGATTCGCGCAATGCTGTTTGCCTTCGCCACGGCCGTCATTGCTTTGGCATCCTGTGTGGGTGGTGACGTGCTGGTTCCCAACGCATTGGTAACGCAAGTACTTTGTATAGTGGCGATGGTGTTTTGGGTCGCCGTTGCGCCATTCATCCTCAAGAATCGCGTGAAAATCTCCGGTGGCGCAATTGCAGTGACGCTGGGCCTTGTGGCGTTGATCCCATTGTGGGCGGCGCTGGTCAAACTACAGAGCTTCGGAGCGTTGTATGTGTTCTTCGCCATGGGCATTATCTGGCTTGCCGATACTGCGGCATATTTTAGCGGCCGCGCGTTTGGAAAGCGCAAACTGGCGCCGGACATTAGTCCCGGTAAGACTTTGGAGGGCGCTGTTGGCGCGGTGGCCGTTGCCGTTTTGTATGCGGTGATCTTCGACTTCTTGGGGCAAAGATACGGGACAATGTCACTTACCGGTTTGCCGATGCTGATCTCCGGATTTGTTCTAATCGTGGTCTTGAGCATTATTGGAGATTTGTTCGAATCGTGGCTGAAACGGCAGCGCGGTAAAAAAGACAGTGGAAGTTTGTTTCCCGGTCACGGTGGTATACTCGATCGGATAGATTCCCTCACCGCTACTATGCCTGTTGTTGCCCTTGCGCTCATGTGTTGCAAATCGATTTGGGGCATATTGTGAAATACGTTTCGTTGCTCGGTTCCACCGGGTCGATCGGCACTAATACGCTCGACGTCATCGCGCGGCATCCGCAATCTTTCCAGGTTTTCGGGTTGGCTGCCCATAGCAATTTTGAGCGCTTGGTTGAACAATGTGAGCGCTTCAATCCGCTTTTCGCGGTTTTATGCAATGAGCGAAATATCGAATCTTGCCGACAACTTCTCCAAACAAAAAATTTGCAGACGGAGCTCCTATTTGGAGATTCGGGATTGCAACGTATTGTTTCCGACCCTCGAATCGATATCGTGATGGCGGCGATTGTCGGCGCCGCCGGGCTCAAGCCCACGCTCGCTGCGGCGCGCGCAGGGAAGCGGATATTGTTGGCCAACAAAGAAGCGTTGGTAATGTCCGGCAAGCTGATGATGGACGCGGTGCGCGAGCATCATGCTGAGTTGCTGCCGGTCGACAGCGAACACAACGCGGTGTTCCAAGCGTTGCCGCACAATCGAACACAGGGGCTTGCGGATCTAGGCGTCAAACGCATCGTTCTCACCGCGTCAGGCGGCCCTTTTCGAACCATGAAACAGGCCGATCTCGAAACTGTGACCCCTGCGCAAGCGGTAAATCATCCGAATTGGGTGATGGGTAAGAAAATTTCCGTCGACTCGGCAACGATGATGAACAAAGGCCTGGAAATGATCGAGGCGTGCTGGTTGTTCGACGCAACACCTGATCAAATAGAAATATTGATCCACCCGGAAAGTATCATTCACTCGATGGTTAGCTATCGCGATGGTAGTGTTTTGGCGCAGATGTCAAATCCCGATATGCGCACGCCGATTGCGTTTGGACTTGGGTACCCGGCTCGAATCGACGCCGGTGTCGAGGATCTCGATCTGGCAAAAATCGGCAAGCTTAATTTCGAAACGTTGAATGATGATCAGTTTCCCTGTGTGCGCTTAGCCTACCAAGCCATGGCCGTCGGCGGAACTGCGACCGCAGTGCTTAACGGCGCAAACGAAGTCGCAGTCGATGCGTTTTTGCGTGAAGAGTTGCCGTTTAGTTCGATCTCGAAAGTGATTGATTTTGCGCTAAACGAAATATCTTCGTCGGCTGTTCGAAATTTGGAGGACGTGTTGCGTGCCGATCGCGATGCGCGTGCCGTTGCGCTGGACTGGATCGGAACCCAGGTTCGTTCTCGAATAAAGAGACCGCAAGGAGTATCGCAATGAACTGGCTATCGTATCTCCCCGCATTTGCGCTTTTACTTGGAATCGTGGTGGTCATTCACGAGCTCGGCCACTTTTGGGTCGCTAAATGGTGCGGTGTCAAAGTATTGCGATTTTCTGTCGGATTCGGGAAGCCGATTCTGAGCAAACGATTCGGGCCCGATCAAACCGAGTGGGCGCTGGGCGCATTTCCGCTGGGTGGATATGTCAAGATGCTGGACGAACGGGAAGCGCCGGTCGCGCAAACGGAGCAGAATCGCGCCTTCAATCGCCAACCCGTGGCCAAGCGCATTGCAATTGTCGTCGCTGGACCGCTGGCGAATTTGTTGTTGGCTATCGTGCTGTTCTGGGGATTGTTTATCGTCGGCTTGCCGGGCGTTAAACCCATTCTGGGCGAGATCGTGAAAGATAGTGCGGCGCAGAATGCCGGTTTCGTCTCTGGCGAAAAAATCGTTGCGGTCGACGGCGACCCGATACAAACCTGGCACGAGGTCGGATGGGCCTTCACGACGCGATTAGCAAGCAATCAAACTATCGCCGTGACTACCGAGGATTCGGCGGGACAACGCCGCGAGCGAATATTGGATACCAAGGGAATAGGCGATCAAGACTTAGAAATCGATGTGCTGGCGAAGTTGGGATTGAACCGTGTCAGACCGGGCGTCCAGATTGTCGAGGTAATTCCTGCCAGTCCCGCGCTGCGCGCCGGACTGGTCGCGGGTGACGAAGTGATTTCGATCGAGCGCAAGCCAGTCACCGACGGCGTGCGGCAATTTATTGGCATCATTCAAGTCAGTGTGGCCAAGCCATTAGAGGTTGAAGTCAATCGTAACGGAGCAATCATTCGATTAAACGTGATACCGGAAGCGGCGCCTGGCAATGCGTCGAAAGTCGGGATGATTGGCGCCAAAGTTGGCGAAGTGGATCAGCCTGAATTTCGCGCTGTTGCGAGTTATTCGCCGTTTTTGTCGCTGACAAAGTCAATTAGCAAGACATGGGATATGAGTTGGCTCAGCCTGAAGTCACTCGGACGAATGCTTATTGGCGAAATGTCGATCAAGAATCTTAGCGGCCCGGTCACGATTGCCAACTATGCCGGACAAACGGCGCAAATGGGTTTAATGCAGTTTATAAGCTTTGTCGCGGTTATCAGCATTAGTCTGGGCATCCTCAATCTGCTCCCTATTCCGTTATTGGATGGGGGGCATTTAATGTATTATATCGCCGAGATAATCAAAGGCAGTCCGGTATCCGAAAGAATCATGGAAGCAGGCCAACAAGTTGGTTTGGCCCTACTCATCGGATTAATGGTCATCGCCTTTTATAACGATATCAACCGCCTCATCACAGGTTAGCAATCTATGAAATTTCGCGTTCTGGTCGGCGCCCTATGCTCTATTTATGCCGTAGGCGCGCAGGCCATAGAGACATTTGTCGTCAGGGATATTCGAGTCGAGGGCATCCAACGAATCGAAGTGGGAACCGTATTTAGCTATTTGCCGATTCGCGTCGGTGATGAAATCGACGATGATAAGGCCTCGGCAGCGATCAAAGCGCTATACGCAACCGGTTTTTTTTCCGATGTTCGCCTCGAGCAAGATGACGATTTACTCATTGTGTCGATCCAGGAGCGGCCGGCCATTGGTCAGATCGATATCAATGGCGCGAAAGAATTTAAGCCTGAAGAATTGAAGGAGTCGCTGAAACTGATCGGGCTCGCGGAATCGAGGATCTACGATAAATCGCTGCTCGATAAAGCGGAAAAGGAGTTGAAACGCCAATATCTGAGTCGTGGCAAATATTCGACCGAGGTTGCCTCGACGGTCAGCCCGCTCGAGCGCAACCGTGTCGCCATTGCACTCAATATCGATGAGGGTGAGGTGGCGCGAATTCGCGGTATCAATATTATCGGTAACCAAGTATACAAAGAAGGCGAATTGCTAGATTTGTTTGCGCTGACAACCCCGGGGTTTTCGACCTGGTTTTCCAAGAACGATCAATATTCGAAGCAAAAATTGTCGGGCGATCTGGAGGCCCTTAGATCATTTTATTTCAATCAAGGTTACCTCGAATTTAACATCGATTCGACCCAAGTTCAGATTTCGCCGGATAAGCAGGACATTTATCTGACCGTGAATATTGTCGAAGGCGCGAAGTACAAAGTTTCCGATGTAAAGGTGGCGGGAAATTTGACCATACCCGAGGAAGAAGTTCGCAAAATGATTTCGGTGAAGCCGGGCTCATTTTTTTCCCGGGAAGAACTGACCGCATCAACCAAGCGGATTGGGGATCGCCTTGCCAATGAGGGTTATTCATTTTCGAACATTAACGCCGCGCCCGACGTTGACAAAGAAAATAAAACGGTCGCGTTCACATTTCAAATTGATCCGGGACGTCGCGTTTATGTCCGCCGAATTAACATCACCGGCAACGTAAAAACCCGCGATGAGGTGGTTCGGCGCGAAATGCGACAGATGGAGGGCGGCTGGCTTTCGGCAGAAAAAGTGACTCGATCACGCGAGCGCATCGACAAACTAGGTTTCTTCTCCGAAGTGACGGTGGAGACGCCGGCGGTATCCGGCGTAAATGATCAAGTCGATGTCAACGTCAACGTCGTGGAACGTTCGACCGGAAGCATCCAAGTGGGCGCTGGATACTCCGATATCGACAAATTGGTGCTACAAGGTTCGGTCAGCCAGAGCAACGTTTTTGGCACCGGCAATCAAGTTTCCGCTCAAATAAATTCCGGCCGCACCAATCGCGCCTATGTGCTTTCTTACACCAATCCATATTACACGGTGGATGGTGTAAGCCGAGGTTTTGATATTTATCACCGTATTAACGATACGACTCAGCTTTCGAACATTGACCATTACAAAATCAAGACGACCGGCGCCGGCGTTCGATACGGCATTCCGGTAACCGAGACGGACACGGTGAATTTTGGTCTCGCCTATGAACGCAGCGACATTTCATTAGTCAGCGACAGTCCGCGTCGTTACGTCGATTACGTCAATGAGTTCGGCAAGCAAAACAGTACGATCAAAGGCGATATCGGTTGGGCGCGCGACACTCGCAATAGTTTTTTCTACCCAACCAAGGGCAACTACCAACGAGTCTACGGTGAATTCGGCTTACCGGGTGGCGATCTGAATTATTACAAATTGAACTACCAACATCAGTGGTTCATCCCGATGACCCGCGTATTTACGCTGCTGTTGAACGGCGAGTTGGGTTATGGCGGCGGCTATCGAAACAATAGGGAGTTGCCGTTCTTCAAGAATTTTTATGGTGGCGGTGTGTCAAGCGTGCGCGGCTTCGCCACAAGTTCGCTGGGCCCCAAAGATAAGGACAATCGCGCGCAGGGCGGCGATCGGCGTGTCGTCGGCAGCGCAGAATTATTTTTTCCGTTGCCTCGAGTTAAGGACGACAAGGCGGTAAGGCTCAGTGTCTTCGTTGACGGCGGTAATGTTTACGGAAAAGGCGAAAAATTCGATGTAGCCGAGTTCCGCTATTCAACCGGCCTCGCCTTGACGTGGTTCTCGCCGATCGGTCCGTTAAAGTTAAGCTACGGCATTCCGATTAAGCGTAAACCGGACGATCGGATCGAGCGTTTTCAGTTTTTGTTAGGCACAGTGTTCTAAGACGATTACGAAGGAGATTCAGTTTGAAACAAGTTATTAAAGTGGTGGTATTTTCAACGCTGTTGATGGCGACGCAAATATTTGCAGTGGAACTAAAAGTAGGGTTTGTCAACACGGAGCGAATTTTTCGCGAGGCCGGTCCGGCCCAGAAGGCGCAGAAAAAGCTGGAGAAAGAATTTGCGGCGCGTGACGCGGAGTTGCAAAAAATGGCGAAGCAGGTGCGCGATTTACAAGCCCAGGTCGAGAAAGAAAGCGTGACGATGAGCGAGGCCGATAAGCGCAATAAAGAGCGTGATTTGGCCAATTTGAATCGCGATTTCCAACGCCAAACGCGCGAGTTTCGCGAAGACTTGAATATGCGCAAGAACGAAGAACTTGCGACAGTTCAAGAGCGTGCAAATAAGGTTATCAAAGAGATCGCCGAAATTGAAAAATTTGATTTGATCGTGCAAGACGCCGTGTTCGCCAGCACCAAGATCGATATCACGGATAAAGTTCTTAAGGCGCTCACCGCCGAAAAATAAACGCGCCGCTGCCTGATGGGTTTTTCGCTGAATGAGATCGCGATACGGCTTGGCGGCGAAGTTGTCGGCGATGGAGCGACTCATATCCGCGGCATTGGAACCTTGTCGCGGGCGCGGGCCGACGAAATCGCGTTTCTGGCAAATCCGATTTATCGGGGGCAGTTAAGCACAACTCAAGCGGGGGCGGTAATTGTAGCGCCGAGCGAGCGTGAATCGACCCCGTTGCCGAAGATTATTGCGGCTAATCCTTACGCTTACTTCGCGCGGGCCGCGGCGCTGTTCTTACCCGATCGGTGCGTCACGCCGGGTAGGCATCCGACGGCGACAATCGAGGCCAACGCGTTCATCGCAGAATCAGCGACAATCGGTTCGGCTGCGTATGTCGGTCACGGCGCAAGAATCGGCGAGCGCAGCGTTCTTCATCCCCATGTACACATTGGCGCGAATTCGATCGTTGGCGCCGATTGCGTTCTTTATCCTAACAGCGTTGTCTATCACGATTGCGAAATGGGTGATCGAGTTATTATCCATTCCGGCGCGGTGATTGGCGCCGATGGTTTCGGCTTTGCGCACGAGGCTAATCGATGGCTGAAGGTTCCGCAGGTCGGCCGTGTAAGAATTGAAGACGACGTCGAGGTTGGCGCCAACACCACCATCGATCGCGGCGCGATTGAGGACACCGTGATTGAAGCGGGCGTGAAGCTCGACAATCAAATTCAGATTGGCCACAACGTTCGCGTTGGCGCTCATACGGTAATGGCGGGTTGCGCCGCGGTTGCCGGCAGCACGTCGATCGGCCGCCATTGTAAGATCGGCGGCGGCGTGGGCATTGTCGGGCATGTGGAAATTTGCGATGGCGTAACTATCACAGCGCGTACGCTGGTGACGAAATCGATCCGGGAGGCTGGCGTTTTCAGTGGTGGATTGCCCCACATGGGCAATCGAGAATGGCTAAAAATGACCGCTCATATTCGGCGCATAGAACAACTTTTAGGTCGAGTCGAGCAATTGGAGCAACAAATAACAGACATCACCAAAGGGAGAACCGCATGAGCGGCATGAGTATAGAGGAAGTCCTGCAGTATTTACCGCATCGCTATCCGTTTTTGTTGGTCGATCGAGTGTTGGAATGTGAGCCGATGAAGCGGCTCGTGGCGCTTAAGAACGTCACGATGAATGAAGAGTTTTTCGTCGGGCATTTCCCGAATCATCCGGTGATGCCTGGTGTTCTGGTGATTGAAGCGCTGGCGCAGTCCGCGGCGATTCTGGCGTTCAAGAGCTTGAACCGAACGCCCGACGATAAATCCGTTGTGTACTTCGTCGGCATTGATCACGCTCGGTTTAAGCGGCCGGTTTTTCCAGGCGACCAACTAATCTTGCATAGCACGCTGCTCTTGGTTAAGCGTGGAATTTGGAAATTCAAATGCGAAGCGAAAGTGAATGACCAAATCGTCACCGCAGCGGAGTTGATGTGCACCGAGAAAATTCTGTAGAGTTGTCGCATTGATCCATCCAAGCGCCATTGTCGATAGCCGTGCCGAATTGTCGCCCGACGTTGAAATCGCGCCGTACGCCGTTATCGGGGCGGATGTCACCATCGATAGCGGATCGCGGGTCGGCGCCCACACGGTGATTTGCGGACCGACCCGGATCGGCAAAAATAATCGAATCTTCAGTCATATCTCTCTGGGCGAAGCGCCGCAGGACAAGAAATATCGAGGTGAGCGGACCGCGCTGGAGATAGGCGACGACAACACCATTCGCGAGTTTTGCAGCATCAATCGCGGAACCGCGCAGGACGCCGGTGTCACGCGCATCGGCGCCAATAATTGGATCATGGCGTACGTTCACGTTGCGCACGATTGTCAGATTGGCAATAACACCGTATTCGCGAACAGCGTGCAACTTGCGGGACATGTACATATTGGTGACTACGCAATCCTCGGTGGTTTCACCGGCGTGCATCAATTTGTTCACATCGGAGCCCACAGTTTTATGGGCATCGCGACCATACTTACGCAAGATGTTCCGGCTTATGTAACGGTGTCGGGCAATCCGGCAAAGCCGTTCGGGATCAACAGCGAAGGCCTTAGCCGGCGCGGATTTTCTGCGGCGGCAATTGCCGGAATTAAACGTGCTTATAAAATTTTGTATCGTAACGGCCTTAATTTCGAAGAGGCGAAAGCGCAGATCGCGGCGAAAGTCGAGGACTGTCCGGAATTAAAAATTTTCAGTGATTTTCTAAACAATTCAACCCGAGGTATCGTTCGCTAGTGACACGAATCGGCATCATCGCCGGTGAAGCGTCAGGGGACTTGCTTGGCGCCCATCTTATGTCCGCGCTGCAAGCGCGATTTCCTTCGCTCGAATTCGTTGGTATTGCCGGGCCGCGCATGCAGGCGCTTGGCGCTATTTCAGAATATCCAATGGAACGCCTTGCCGTGCGCGGCTATGTGGAAGTCCTGAAACACTACCGCGAGATTCGCGCCATACAGCGCGGCATCATTGCCGCATTTCAAAACAATCCGCCGGATCTTTTTATTGGAATCGACGCGCCGGACTTTAATCTGGGCGTCGAGGAGATTTTGAAAGTGAATGGTGTGACGACGATTCATTACGTCAGCCCATCGATATGGGCCTGGCGGCGCGAGCGAATCCATCGCATCAAACGCGCTGTTTCTCATATGCTGACAATTTTTCCGTTTGAGGAGAAAATTTATCGAGAGGCAGGCATTCCGGTTTCCTATGTCGGTCACACCCTGGCCGATGAGATTCCGTTAGCGATCGATCGTGCCGCAGCGCGTCGCGCATTGAATATTGAGGCCGACGTGCCGTTGTTTGCGTTGCTGCCAGGTAGCCGCATCAGTGAACTTGATTTTCACGCCGAGCTGTTCGCTGCAACCGCACTTGAGGTAACTAAGGCATTGCCGTCCGCCTGTTTCGTCGCGCCGTTCGCGACACTGGCAACGCAGCAGCAATTCGAAGCGGCCGTGACTAAAATCGGTGCAGCAAAACTGCGCATCATCTGTCTGCAAGGCGCATCGCAAGCGGCCTTGGCGGCTGCCGATATTGCGCTGATTAAGTCGGGGACATCGACGCTGGAAGCCGCGCTGATGAAATGCCCCATGGTCATCACCTATCGCGTCTCAGCCATCAGCGCTTGGTTGATGCGTCGAAAAGGGCGTGGATACTTGCCCTACATCGGACTGCCGAATATTCTAGCGGGCGAGTTTATCGTCCCGGAACTATTGCAAGAAGATGCGACGCCGGAAAATCTCGCGCAAGCATTACTTAATTGGTATCGAGAGTCCGGCCTTCGCGCAGATCTGCGGCAGCGATTTCTGAGCATTCACCAAAACCTGCGGCAAAATAGCGCGCAGAAAATCGGTGACGCGCTGGCGGAATATTTGGTTGCGAAAAGCGAAAATAAAGCAGCCGTCAGTGATCCCGACTAGCCACAATACTCTTCACTTAAGCGCGTTCGCCCTGAGCCTGTCGAAGGGTGAATGGGCGTCGATCGTTCGACAAGCACACCACTCGGCCCGAGCGGCTCACTGAATAGCATTGGGGCTAGCCACGTCGACCGCGTCATCCGCTTCATTGCCGCCAGCGATTTTCGTAATGGGTCCGACTGCGAGCGGCAAGACCGGCGTGGCAGTCGAATTAGCGCAACACTTTCAAGGCGAAATCGTCAGCGTTGATTCGGTGCTGGTTTATCGTGACATGAATATCGGCGCCGCAAGGCCCGATGCGGCGACGCTGCGCGCCGCGCCGCATCGTCTGATCAATATTATCGCGCCGACCGAACGTTATTCCGCTGCGTTGTTTCGCCGTGACGCTCTTGCGTCGATGGCGAATATTTCTGCTCGCGGCCGCATCCCGATTCTCGCCGGTGGCACCATGCTCTACTTCAAAGCGCTGATAGAAGGCATAAGCATTTTACCCGCTGCCGACGCGCATTTGCGCGCCGAAATCGAAGCGCGTGCCGCCCGCAATGGTTGGCCAAGTTTGCACGCAGAACTAGCGAAGGTCGATCCGCCGACTGCTGCGCGGCTTAAGTCTACCGATGCCCAGCGCATTCAACGCGCGCTGGAAGTGTGTTACCTCACAGGTGCTGCGATGTCGCAACAGTTTGGTGATCGTCAGACGAGTCCGCTCCCTTACCGAATACTGCCAATTGCATTGCTGCCGAGTGATCGCAAGGCGTTGCACCAACGAATCGACAGGCGCTTTGCGGCGATGCTCGATCAAGGCCTCGTTGAAGAGTTGCAACAACTTAAACAGGTTTACGCATTGCAGGCGACACTGCCCGCCATGCGCGCGGTCGGCTATAGACAAGCGTGGGAATACCTCGAAGGCGAGTTCGATCGCAAAGAGCTGGCCGCGCGCGGTGTCGCCGCGACTCGGCAATTGGCAAAACGTCAATTATCGTGGTTGCGCGCGATGCGCGAATTGATCGTCTTCGATTGTTTGGAGCGTGATCTGGCAAGCAATGTTTGCGCCTATGCCGAACTTTGGACTACCAGACATCGGGCTGTAGGCCGCGTGGATACTGGCTCATAGGATAGGCATGGTCGAACGGCAAGCCGGGTGCGGTCCCTGGCTTAAGGCTTTTTCTGTTCGACGATCGTGTTTGCTTCGCCAGCAGCGAACAACAGGCGCAGTTTTTCTCCGACTTCGATCTGAGCGCTGGATTTCACAATCGCGCCCGATTGATTTCTCACGACGCTGTAGCCGCGTTCCATCACTCTGCCTGGATTGAGATGCTGAAGATTGTCAGCTAGCCGCTGTAGTTTGGCGTTCGAAAGCGCGAGGGTTTGTCGAAAGGCGCTCGTCATACGCTCACTGTCGCGCGTTAAACGTTCCAACAGGTTATTCCAGAAATTGTTTCCTGCAGCCAGGCGCTGCCGACCATGGTGTAAGCGCCAGGTGAGTGTGTCGAGCCGATGACGTTGCGCGAGACGCAATCGCGACGCGAACTGGTCGAGCCGCAACGCTTGTTGCCGCAGGCGCGCGCCGGGGTGGAGCATGCGCTGCGCAAGATGATCGAGGCGCTGCGCCTTGTCATCGATTGCGCGTTGCAGCGATATGCGCGCGCGGCGATTGAGTTCGTCAATCTGCGCCAGCAAATCATCACGGCTTGGCGCCACCCGCAGTGCAGCAGCGGTCGGCGTCGGCGCCCGTTCGTCGGCGACGAAATCGGCGATGGTGAAATCCGTTTCATGGCCGACGCCCGTCACGATCGGAATCGGGCATGCGAGCATCGCCCGCGCGACGGCTTCTTCGTTGAATGACCAAAGATCTTCGATGCTGCCGCCGCCACGGCACAGAATAAGCACGTCGCATTCAGCGCGCGTGCCGGCAGTGCGAATCGCTTGAACGATCTCGGCCACGGAACCATTGCCTTGCACCGTACTCGGGTAAAGGATCACCGGAATGTGCGGTGCACGGCGTTTCAGCGTGGTGAGCACGTCGCGCAGCGCCGCCGCTGCGGGCGAGGTGACTATGCCGATTTGCTTCGGAAACGCCGCTATCGGGCGTTTGCGCGCGGCGTCAAACAAGCCTTCTATTTCTAATGCAGTTTTGAGTTTGATGAATTTTTCATACAACGCGCCAAGGCCGGCGCGCCTTATCGTTTCAACGATAAGTTGATACTCGCCGCGCGCTTCGTAAAGAGTGACCAGTGCGTTAACTTCAGCGGCATCACCATTGCTCGGGATCCATTCCGCAAGCTGATTGCGATTGCGGAACATTGCGCAACGCACCTGCGCCTTCGAGTCTTTCAGCGTGAAGTACCAATGCTCGGAGGTAGCGCGAACGAAGTTGGAAATCTCTCCACCGACCCACAACAGCGGGAAGCTGCGCTCAATTTGTTGGCGAACCTGAAGATTCAATTCCGCAACGCTGAGCACAGCGCGTGGCCGGAACAAGTCGCCCGATTCGTCCATGGCGCTAAATGTTCTCGGCAACCAACTCAATCCAATGTTTCACCGGCAATTGCGTTGCCGTTTGGATGTGGCTTTGACAGCCGATATTGGCCGTTGCGATCAGCGTGGGTTTACCAAAATTGAGATTGTCGATTTTGTTCTTCAGCAAGCGTTGCGACAACGCAGGCTGCAACAACGAATAGGTTCCGGCAGACCCGCAACATAAATGAGAATCCGGCACAGGGGTGAGTTCGTAGCCCATTTTTTCCAGAAGCGGCTCGACAATGCCCGTAAGTTTTTGCGCGTGTTGCAACGAGCAGGGCGGATGATAAGCAATTTTTTGGTTGGACTTTTCTCGCGGTGCAACTAATTTTGCGAAACCCTCGGCCTCGTCGGTGATGACCTCGCTGATGTCTTTTGTCAGTGCCGAAATACGCGTCGCTTTCTCTGAATAATTCAGATCGTTATGAAGCATGTGGCCATATTCTTTGACCGTCGTGCCGCATCCGCTCGCTGTCATCACGATTGCCTCGACGCCCCCTTCCACGAACGGCCACCACGCGTCAATGTTTCGTCGCATATAGTCCAGGCCATCGGCTTGTCGATTCAAATGATAGGCAACCGCACCACAGCAACCGGCTTGATCGGATTTGATCAGCGAAATACCTAAGCGATCGAGCACGCGCGCGGTGGCGCCGTTGATATTCGGCTCGAGCGTCGGCTGGACGCAACCGTCGAGAACCAACATCTTGCGTGCGTGGCGTGGCGCCGGCCAAGTTTGCGCGGGTTGCGATTGCGGGATTTTCTTTTGCAAAGGTCCCGGCAACATTGGTTTGGTCAGTTGGGCAAGTTTCAAAGCTTGCTTGAATAGCGACGGCTTGGGCAGCACCGCAGCCAGCGCTTTACGTTTGAGGTTGGCGGCAAAGCTGCGCCGGACGCGGCTTTCGACGTAGCCTCGGCCAATGTCGACGAGGCGGCCGTATTTTACGCCGGATGGGCAGGTTGTTTCGCAGGCGCGGCAGGTCAAGCAACGATCTAAATGAAGCTGTGTTTTTTCCGTGACTTCTTGGCCTTCGAACATTTGCTTCATCAAGTAAATGCGACCGCGCGGACTGTCCAATTCGTCGCCGAGCAATTGATAGGTTGGACAGGTGGCGAGGCAAAAGCCGCAGTGGACGCACGTGCGCAGAATAGAATCCGCTTCTTGTCCTTCCGGCGTCTGCTTAAACGAATCGAGAATCGAGGTATACATAAATCAGAAATTGTCCATGCGGCCGGGATTTAAAATTCCGCGTGGATCGAATGTCGTTTTAAGGCGGCGGTGCAGGGTCGCAATGGCGGGCGCGAGCGCGTGGAAGACGGCGCCGCTGCCGCGCTCATGATGAAAGCGCGTGGCATGGCCGCCGATTTTTGCGACGGCATCGCGAATGGTTTCGTGCGGCGCATCGCTCGATAGCCAGCGCTGCGCGCCGCCCCATTCGACGAGTTGTTTACCGGTTATTGAGATCGGTGGTGTGACGGACGGAATCGACAATCGCCATAGCGGCAGCGCCGAAGAAAAAAAATTCGCGCTATGTTCCCGTACACCAAGCCAAAATTCGCCTGGATTCATTACAACTTCTCCGCCGAGATTTTTCAACGCCGTAGCCACTGCGCTTGATGTGCCGGAGAGCCGCACCCAGAGCCGATCTTCAGCATGGCAAGTCGCGGACAACGGCAACGGCTGCGCCGCCCAGCGATTGATTTGATCGATGGCTTTTTCCGCAGACATTTCGAATTGGATTGTTTCTTGCGTTACCGGTAGTGGCAAAATTTTGAACGATACCTCCGTAATGACGCCGAGTGTGCCGTGTGCGCCGGTCATCAATCGCGACACGTCGTAGCCGGCGACGTTCTTAATTACCTTACCACCGAAGCGCTGATCGCGACCGAGGCCATCGATAATGCGCACACCTAAAACAAAATCCCGTACCGAGCCGCGCGAGGCTCGAGCCGGGCCGGAAAGTCCCGCCGCGACACAGCCACCGATGGTGGCGCTGGCGCTGAAATGCGGTGGTTCGAACGGCAACATTTGTCCGCGCTCGGCAAGTGCTGCCTCGACTTCGCGCAGCGGCGTTCCGGCGCGAAGCGATATGACCAATTCGCTCGGCTCGTATTCGACGATGCCGCGATAGCCGCTTACATCCAGTGTTTCCCCGCTTACCGGCTTGCCGTAAAACGCTTTACTGTCACCGCCGACAATTCGCATCGGCGTTTCGCTTGCCGCGGCCTCGCGGATGCGCAGCGCTAACTGCGCGTGTATGTTTTCCATGACCGTAAACTTAAAAACGCGGGAGGTCGGGGAATTTCACTTTGCCTTCGTGAACATGCATGCGGCCGTATTCCGCACAGCGATGTAAGCTGGGTACGGCCTTGCCGGGATTGAGTAAACCTTTTTGATCGAACGCGGCTTTGATTTCGTGGAAGCGATCGCGTTCGTGATCGGTAAATTGCGTGCACATCTGATTGATTTTCTCGATGCCGACACCGTGCTCGCCGGTGATGGTGCCACCGACTTCCACGCACAACTCCAAAATATCGGACGCGAGTTTTTCAGTTTTTTGCAGATCGCCTTGTTTGGCGGAATCGAACAATATCAGCGGATGCAAATTGCCGTCGCCGGCGTGGAAAACATTAGCCACTGCCAGGCCGGCGATTTCGGTGAGTTGGTAAATTCGGCGCAGCACGAACGGCAAGGTCTTGCGCGGAATGGTGCCGTCGATGCAATAGTAATCCGGCGAAATGCGGCCGACGGCAGGAAACGCCGCTTTACGGCCTGCCCAAAATTTAAGCCGCTGCGCTTCGTCTTGCGAGAAACGCACTTCGATTGCTCCGCTTTGCTCGAGGATTTCTTTCATGCGCGCCATTTCGTCCGCGACTTCTTCCGTCGTGCCGTCGGATTCACAAAGCAAAATGGCTTCGGCGTCGCGCGGGTAGTTGGCGTGAATATAATCTTCCGCGGCGCGAATGGCGGGGTTGTCCATCATCTCCAAACCGGCGGGAATGATGCCGCCGGCAATGATGTTGCCGACTGCGGCGCCGGCTTTTTCGACGTCGTCGAAAGCGGCAAGGATCGCCTGAGCTCGTTGTGGTTTGGGCAACAATTTCACGGTGACTTGCGTCGTCACCGCGAGCATGCCTTCCGAGCCGGTAAGTAGCGCAAGCAAATCATAGCCGGCTGCATCGAGGCCTTCCGAGCCGATCTCCAACAACTCGCCGTCAATCGTGACGGCGCGAATCTGGTGAATATTATGCACCGTCAATCCGTACTTCAAGCAGTGCACGCCACCGGAATTCTCTGCGACGTTGCCGCCGATCGAGCACGCGATTTGACTCGATGGATCCGGTGCGTAATACAGGCCATAGGGCGCAACGGCTTCGGAAATCGCCAGGTTGCGCACGCCCGGTTGCACCCGCGCGAGACGCGCGACGGGATCAATCGAGAGGATGCGCATGAACTTGGTCATCGACAACAACACGCCTTGCGCATGGGGCATGGCGCCACCGGACAGCCCCGTGCCCTGGCCGCGCGCGACGACCGGGACGTTGCTGGCGTGGCAAAGTTTCAGCACCTGCTGCACCTGCTCT
>JANNFT010000176.1:0-2628 GCA_031380185.1 Pseudomonadota bacterium | reverse complement strand
TGATCCCAGAAGGCCGTCGATTGTTTAAAAGTTTGAGTGTCGAGGAAAATCTGCTGCTCGGTGGCTACACAAAGCGCGCCGGGCCGTGGAATCTGGGAAAAGTTTTTGAATTATTTCCCATTCTGCGTGAAAAACGCGCTGTGCCGAGCACCTCCCTCTCCGGCGGGCAGCAGCAAATGGTTGCGATTGGCCGCGCGTTAATGGCGAATCCGAAATTGCTGATCTGTGATGAACTTTCTCTCGGTCTGGCGCCGATCGTGGTGAAAGATATTTACGACGTGTTGCCCAGGATTACTGCCGGCGGCCTTACCGCCATCATTGTCGAGCAAGATGTCGGCTTGGCGCAGCGTGTGTCGAACCGCTTGTATTGTTTTCAAGAGGGAAAAGTCTCGCTCACCGGAAAATCCAATGACGTGACGCGCGAGCAAATTTCAATGGCGTATTTCGGCGTATGACGATGGCGGGCCAATGATCGAGTGGATCAGCACCATTGTGCAAGGCGTGATGTTGGGTGGCCTTTACGCGCTCTTCGCGATGGGCTTGTCGCTAATGTTCGGCGTGATGCGTTTGACCAATGTCGCCCACGGCGATTTCATTATCTTGACCGCATTCGCCGCTTTTGCCGCAACAGTGAGCCTGGGGATAAACTTGTGGATCGCATTGTTGTTACTGTTGCCACTCGCGTTCGTGTTTGGTTATGGCCTACAACGCGGCGTGTTAAATGGCACGCTCGGCGACGATCCCTTGCCGTCGTTGGTCGTTACGTTTGGGCTTTCCATTGTGATTCAGAATTTGCTGATGGAAATTTTTTCTGCCGATACGCGTTCCATCAGCGCGATGGGTCTAGAAACAAAAAGTCTTCAGCTTGCAGACAACCTTCACGTCGGCGTCTTGCCGCTGATCATTTTTCTGATCGCAGTGGCTGCTGCAGCGGCGATGCAATGGCTATTCGGCAACACCGCAATCGGCCGCGCGTTCCGTGCCACGAGCGATGACAAAGAAGCGGCGCAATTGATGGGTCTCGATCACAAACATATCTACGCGCTCGCCACGGCCATTGCTTTCGTGTTGATCGCCATCGTCGGCGTGTTACAAGGTATGCGCACCACCATCGCCCCCAGCGACGGCCCGGGCTTGCTGTTGTACGCGTTTGAAGCGGTAATCATCGGCGGCATGGGCTCGTTCTGGGGAACGTTTTCCGGCGGCGTGATACTCGGCGTGGCGCAGGCCATCGGCTTTCGCATCAACCCCGGTTGGGGAATTCTAATTGGCCATTTCGTGTTTCTCGCGATGTTGATCGTCAAGCCAAATGGCTTATTTCTGAAAACTAAATGATGGCCACGGCGATCAACGCGGCCCATTTTTCCATCGAGCGTGCAACCCGTGCGAGCCGAGTGGCGGGTATCGTCGGCATCGCATTGTTCGCCGCTGCCGTTGCGTTACCCTGGTGGGGCAATTCCGGTTGGATGCGGGAAGTGGTGGAAATTTCTTGTTACCTAGTATTCGCGATGATGTGGAATTTGCTCGCCGGTTACGGCGGCATGGTCTCCATCGGCCAGCAAGCGTTTGTCGGATTGGGCGGATACTTTTTAGTGATCTTGGCAAACAAGTTCGGCGTGAATCCCTTCCTCTCGGTGCCGCTTGCCGCACTGATTGCCGCGCTGATCGCCTTTCCCACGTCGCGTTTTGTGTTTCGTTTGCAAGGCGGTTATTTTGCGATCGGCACCTGGGTCGCCGCCGAAGTGTTTCGCTTGGTCTTCGCCAATATCTCGGCGTTGGGTGGCGGCTCAGGCACGAGCTTGACGGCATTGGCAGGCATCCCAAAAGCGACGCGTGAAATGATCACCTATTGGCTCGCCCTGGCCGCAGTGGTGTTCGCCGTCGGCTTGGTGTATGGATTGCTGCGTTCGCGCTTCGGCCTCGCGCTCACGGCCATTCGCGACAGCGAAGTCGCCGCGGAAAGCCAAGGTATCGACGTGAAATCGACCAAGCTGATCGTTTACGTACTCGCGAGTTTCGGCGCCGGATTGGCGGGCGCGCTGTACTATCTCAGCAATCTACGCATCTCGCCCGACGTCGCGTTCGGCGTGAACTGGACAGCGTTCACGATCTTCATCGTGCTCATCGGCGGCATCGGTACTATCGAAGGGCCGATCTTGGGCGCGCTGATATTTTGGTTCCTGAATAAATTTTTCTCCGATTATGGTAGTTGGTATTTGATCGGGTTAGGCTTACTGGCTATCGTGATCGTAGTCAAATTGCGCGCCGGCTTGTGGGGAGCGATATCGAAACGGTTTGATTTGCATTTGTTTCCTGTGCAACGGCGATTGAAATACGTCAAGGGTGAAAGGGGAAGAGTGAAAAGATGGACAGCGCCGGGATGATGAAATTTCTTAAGAATGCCGCTCTGCAAGAGAGTACTGATGCGGCCCCTGGCAATGCATTGCCTGAAAGCCAAGCTGGATAAGCCTTGCAGGCCGATCGTTTTCATAGCCCTAGGCCACCCCGTCCTTCATCCCTCATCCTTCATCCTTCCAAAGGGGTAATCCATGTCTGAAGCCTACATCTGCGACGCCATCCGCACTCCATTCGGCCGCTACGGCGGCGCGCTGTCGTCCATCCGCACCG
>JANNFT010000118.1:0-4835 GCA_031380185.1 Pseudomonadota bacterium | reverse complement strand
GTAGGGCGTTTGAAAAGGCACATAGTCCGCGATGATAGTGACGTAGTTCTCGCGGCCCGGTTCGTAGCTTCTGAACATATAAAAGTCGGTGCCGTCGACTTTCGGTGCGCCGGTGATGAACGGCGCTTCGCGATGACTGGCGGCGTGCGCCGACGTGGCGACTATTGCGCTACCGGTTGCAAGTACCGCAGCGGTGAACAACGCCGTGAAAATGGGAGAACGCCGTGGATGTTGAAAAGACATATTGCCTCCAGAATAAAAACGGTTTAGTCAACAGTGACTAGGCGGTTATACGCAGGCGGGTTTTTTCTGGATGCCGGTTATTGTTAATTCATGAAATTCATGAGAGCGAAACGCCGCCGAGCCAGCGTTTCGTCATCGCGCGCAGCGACGCAACGACGCATTCGAGATTTTTTCCGCGACGAACGGTTAAGATTATTTCGTCGAAAAAAGCACGCCTCGAATTGACAAATCGACGCCCGACAACGCGCTCTATCTATTGCTAGGGTAAGTCAGAATTCTTGATGCGCACTCGAACCCGGTGGCCGGAGAAAAAATAGAAGCTTCGAACAATCCGCGGCATCCCGCTAAAAATTGCATTTCATCCCGGCGCAGGTCCAGCCGCCCCGCTTACTACTTTCTTCGTGGATGAATGCAAACTGGCGTTCCTTTCGATCATCTGTCAGGCTGCGCGAAGCTTCCGGAACGAGTATAAGCAATTACCGTACCCTAGAATAATTCACTTTCATATATTTTATTAAACAATTGTTTTAAATAACTAATTATTATTTGTTTGCTATCCATGAAAAATTCCTGCAAATGCAACTGTAGAAATTTCGACACTTTTTTCCGCAATTTATGCCTTACAAACCCATTTTTTGCATGAGTATCTGTTAACTTCAATAGAAATCAAGCCGTTGCGAATTCTCCTTGAAGTTATCCACTGTAAACTTTCCCGACAACTACTAATTAATTGGCCATTGCGGCGCGCCAAAGCGCTTCGGAGTACAGTAAAATTTCAGCGGTGCGTACTTCCATTAGAACACCTAAGCACACCGTCAGATAAAACCAGTCGATCGGAGGAAATCAAAATGAGCGATCAAGTAAAGTACCTGCTGGACGAGAGCGACCTGCCGAAGTTTTGGTACAACATCGCCGCGGACCTGCCGCGTCCGCTGCCCGCCGTGTTACATCCGGGCACCTTGCAGCCGATCGGCCCGGACGATCTGGCGCCACTGTTTCCGATGGCGTTGATCATGCAGGAAGTCAGCACCGAGCGCGAAATCGAGGTTCCGCAGCCGGTGCGCGATATTTACCGGCAATGGCGCCCTGCCCCGCTGTATCGTGCGCGGCGCTTGGAAAAAGCGCTGGATACGCCGGCGAAGATCTACTACAAGTACGAAGGCATTTCGCCCGCCGGCAGCCACAAGCCCAACACCGCCGTCGCGCAAGCTTTCTATAACAAAGAAGCCGGCGTGAAAAAAATCACTACCGAAACCGGCGCGGGGCAATGGGGCTCGTCGCTTGCCTTCGCCGGCGCGTTATTCGGCTTGGAGATTCAGGTGTTCATGGTGAAAGTCTCGTACAACCAAAAGCCCTATCGCCGCGCCCTGATGGAAACCTATGGCGCGAAATGCATCGCCAGCCCGTCGAATGAAACGCAGTCAGGCCGTGCGATATTGGCGGCGCATCCGGACAGCAACGGCAGCCTCGGCATCGCCATTTCCGAAGCCGTAGAGGTCGCAGCGCAGCGCGACGATACAAAATACGCCTTGGGTTCGGTGCTCAACCACGTGTTGTTGCACCAGACCATCATCGGCATCGAAGCGATGAAGCAAATGGAAATGGCCGGCGACGATCCCGATGTCATTGTCGGCTGCACCGGCGGCGGTTCGAATTTCGCCGGCATCGTGTTTCCGTTTTTGGGCCAGCAATTGCGCGGCGGCAAAAAGCGCCGTCTCGTCGCGATCGAGCCGGCCGCCTGTCCGAGCCTTACGCGCGGCAAATACGCCTACGACTTCGGCGACACCGGCCATCTGACGCCGCTGGTGAAAATGCACACTCTCGGTTCAACCTTCATGCCGCCCGGATTCCACGCCGGCGGCCTGCGCTACCACGGCATGGCGCCGCTGGTTTCCCATATTAAGGAGTTGGGCTTGATCGAAGCGAAGGCGTATCATCAGATCGCGTGTTTCGAGGCGGGAATCCAGTTCGCCAAGGCGGAAGGAATACTTCCGGCGCCGGAAGCCAACCACGCGGTGCGCGGCGCCATAGATGAAGCATTGCGCTGCAAAGCCGAAGGAAAATCCGAAACGATATTATTTAATCTGTGCGGCCACGGCCATTTCGACATGCAGGCTTACATGGATTACTTCGCCGGAAAACTGACCGATCAAGATTACGATCAGCAAGAGCTGGCGATGGCGCTAGCGGGCTTGCCATCGGTGAAAGCGGCGTAAGGGCAACTCTCTAGACTGTCATACTGAGGCCCGCGGGCTGAAGAATCCACTTTTGTTCATGGTGGAAAACAGATTCTTCGCGTTGCTCAGAATGACATACTGCTGATTTTAGGGGTTCTCATAATATCCATACGCGTGTACCTCAATGCTTGAAAAATTAATTTTCGCGATTTTTGTTGTGTGCATAAGCTCGCCGGGTTGCGCCAGCGAGTTAATCCTCGAACACACGGCGATCGAAAAAACCTTGAAGCGCGACGTATTCAACGCCAAAGGCGATCGCTATCATTTAGTCGATCCAAGCACTTGCGCCTACAGCTATTTAGAATCGCCGCAAGTTTCGATCGCCGGCGGCCGGTTGAAAATCAAAAGTCATTTCGTTTCGCAAGTTGCCTCGCAAGTCGGCGGCGAATGCGTCGGCGGCAGCGACGAATTCGACATCACCGTCTCCGGCCGGCCGATCTATCGCAACGAAAGATTGCTGATGGACGACGTGCGCGTCGACGATGCGACGAATCTGGCGTGGTTACCGCTGATCGAAGTGTTCATAAAATCCGCTGGCCCGCGGGTGTTGGAAATCAATCTCAAAGAAGCGCTGCAGCGCATGTTGAAAGATGCGTCGACGCCATACGAAGTGATTGTCGATAAAATATTGGTTTCGAAATTAATTGCCGAAGAAAACAAAATTAGGGCGACGTTCGATTTTGTTTTGCGGGCACGTTGATCTGTATGGCGCAGTCATGCGCTAAATTTTAGTGCCGTTACGGAACCACAGCCTTATCCTCTATCATTCCCGCTTTCGCGCATATGCGCTAACTTAAGCTGAATTTGCATGAAAATGAAATCAAAGATACGTCAACGGCGTGGAGAATAAAGTATGCTTGACGTAGATTTTTGTCTAAGTTAGCGCTTATGCGCCTTCGCGGGAATGACAAGATTTAGAGACCAACGGGAATTAGAACATCGCACCGCGCGCACTGATTGGCCATAACTGCTCGACCACCCCATTTCGCACACCGACGTACCAATCATGCAGGTTCACCGTCGGATCGCAATGACCGGGCGTGAGGCGAATTTTCGTGCCAAGCGCAAGTTTCTCCTCGCCATCTTTAATCAGCAACACACCATGTTCATCGGATGCACGCGCATACTCAACACCGCGCAATTCCGCGACCAGCGGCATACCGGAGTCAACCGACAACGCCTTCAATCCCGCATCGACCACGGCGCGGTCCGCCTCGGGGCGGCTCATGACCGTCGTCCAGACGAATAGGCTTTGGCGGAAATCGGAAACGGGCGCGCCGTCTTCGCCATTGTTGCGGCCGTAGTCGGCGTCCATGAAAATATACGAACCCGGTTGGAGTTCGTTGTAGACCTGGCTCGCTGCTTCGAATAAATAGGTGCCGGTGCCGGCGCCGGTGATGATAGGGCAAGCTAGCCCCGCGCCTTGCAGCGCTTGCTTCGTGGCCGTGGCATGCTCGCAAGCCGCATGAATACTGGCACTGCGGGCAGCATGGCTGCGCTGATGTTGCGCGCCGCCGTGATAAGCATGCAATCCGGCGAAGCGCAGATGCTTGCCCGAGCTGATTTCTTGGGCGAGCGCCACGGCCGCCTCACCGGGCGTGACACCGCAGCGAAATGTCCCGACGTTGATTTCGACATAGACATCGAGCTTGACGTTGACGCGCGCGGCGACGGCAGCGAGGTCACGCACATTTTGCGTGTCGTCGACACACACGCCGATTTTCGCGAGCTTGGCCAGCGCGGCGAGCCGCTCCAATTTTTGTGCACCAATAATTTCGTTGCTGACCAACACATCTTTTACGCCGCCATACACCAACGCCTCGGCTTCGCTGACTTTTTGACAGCACACGCCGATGGCGCCAAGCTCGATTTGTTTGAGCGCGATGATCGGACTCTTGTGGGTTTTGGCATGGGGCCGCACGCGCACCGGTTTGCCGACCAGCGATTCCGTTAGCTGTCGCAAGTTATAATCGAAGGTATCGAGCTCGATGATCAACGCCGGTGTGTCGACGGCGCCGAGCGGATCGCCGATTCGTGCGGGAGGTCGTGTCATGCTGGGTTCCTCGGCAGTAGAAGTTTGAACGTGCCGGTCGCTTTGGCGCACAGATTGTCGCCGGCATCGCGCACTTCGCCTTCGCAAAATACCAGCGATTTGCCGGCACGGGTGGCGCGACCTTCGGCGTGAATGCGCCCCGTTGCGGCCTTAATGAAATTTACTTTCAGTTCGACAGTGATCGATCCGTTCGAGCGCATGTCGACGGTTCGCGCGGCCATACCGAGCGTGAGGTCCAACAAAGTCATCACCGCGCCGCCGTGAGCCACGCCCCAACTGTTCATCAGTTCCGGCTTGATGAC
>JANNFT010000094.1:0-2863 GCA_031380185.1 Pseudomonadota bacterium | reverse complement strand
CGGCCGTGCGATAGCGGCAGGCCATGCTTGGAATTCGCGAACACTTGCAACTCGGCGCCTGCTATGGCGGCGCGCATGGACGCCATGATTTCGAGTGGGATGAAAGGACTGGATTCTGGTGCGAGCAGCAGTGTCGGTGTTTTGATTTCACTCAATCGAGGGCTTAGATCGGAAGCGAGGAGAAGGTCGGCCAAGCCGATGGTGGCATCCATTGAACAGGTTTCATGGACTCGCGTATACCAAGCGTGCAGATCCCGCGAAAGTGCATTCGGGTAAAAGCGCCATTGCATCATTTGCCTGGCCCACGCTTCTTGTCTACCCTGGGCAACGATTTCACTCCAGCCTTTTACGTTGCTGACAAGTCCCCCGCGAGCCGCGGTGTTGGAGAGGCACAGACTCAGCACGCGCTCAGGAAGCTTTAAGGCAAAAGCGAGCGCGGCCGTGCCGCCGATAGATTCGCCGACCAGATGGAAACGCTGGGCGTTAGCAGCATGTGCGACGGCCAGCAAATCATCGATCAGTCCATCGAACGACCAGACGAAATCCTGCGCCGGAACGACTGATTGTCCAAATCCGCGCATATCGAAACGAACCAATCGGTAGCGTGTGGCCAATACCGGTAGCCAGTCGGCCCAGATGTGGGTGTTGGCGCCTATGCCGTGGTGAAACAGGATCGTCTCCGGGTTCTCGATCCAATCGGGAACGATATCGCAGACGGTGAAGTACAGTGCGCCGGTTGGGGTTTGAACAGTTGGCATTTTTTAGAGGTTCGTTGATTGCATCAATCGTATACCAGTAATTCCTTACCGCGCGTTTCCGGAAACAATGACACCACCAGTATCACGACGGCAAATCCACTCACGGCGACGATGCCGATCGACTGCCCCAAGGGCATGCCGCCGCTCATGGCGCCCACGATGGGCGCCGTGAAGGCGCTGAGTCCCCGGCCGAAATTGTACACAAAGCCTTGGCCGGAGCCGCGCACGCGGCTGGGAAATAACTCGGTGAGAAACGGCCCGCAGCCGCTGAAGTTGCCGGACACGAAAAATCCCAACGGAAAGCCCAAGAACAACATCATCGTGTTGCTGATGGGAATCAGCGTATAGAGCACGGCAATTATTGCGGAACCGGCGGCGAAGATAAAAAACGTTTTCTTACGCCCGAGGTGATCCGACAAGTACGCCGCCACCAGATAGCCGACGAAGGAACCGACGATCACCACCATGGTGTACCAACCGGTATTCATAACGGACAAGCCGCGTTCGGTCTTCAGAAAAGTCGGCAGCCAGGTAAACACGGCGTAGTAACCCACCATCATGCCGGTGGTCATCAAACTGGCGAGCAACGTAGTGCGCAGCAAAGTTGGCGAAAAAATCTCAAGGAAATGTCCGCCGCGTTCCGCGACTTTGTCCTTGGTCGCGTTGAAGACTTCGGGTTCCTTGACGTTTTTGCGGATGTAAAACACCAGCAACGCCGGCAGGATTCCGGTCCAGAACATCGCGCGCCAGGCGAGCGCTTCGGGCAACAATTGGTAAAGCAAAACGTAAAGAATATTTGCCGCGCCCCACCCGACAGCCCATCCGCTTTGCATTGTGCCGACCGCCTTGCCGCGATGCTCCGGTCGTATCATTTCGCCGATCAGCACCGCGCCCACCGCCCACTCGCCACCAAAGCCGAGTCCTTGCAGCGCCCGTGTCACCAACAATTGCTCGTAGGAGTTGGTGAAGCCGCATAAGAATGTAAAAAAAGCGAACCATAGAATCGCAAGCTGAAGAATTCGAACGCGCCCATACTTGTCTGCGAGGATGCCCGCCAACCAACCGCCAATGGCCGAAGCTAATACGGTCACGGTAATAATGAAGCCGGCTTGGGTCATCGACATGCCCCACACTGCGATCAGCGTGGGGATGACGTAGATGTACACCATGACATCGATGGCATCCACGGCCCAGCCGCCGAAGGTGGCGATCAAGGTTTTGCGCTCACGTGAGGACAGCTCGGTCATCCATGTGAACATGGTCTTCTCCCAAGGTAATAGTTCTAGGCGCAATCATACTCCACGCTGCGCGGCCAGTGATGGGTCAGTTTGACATCGATTGCGATACGCCATCTAGGCGAATGCAGATGGTGCTGTGGGATTTCACCGGACGGTAATCCATGTAGCGCCCTGCGGCCGCATTTTTAAGTAGCATGATTATGTGATTGTCCGAATACACTGTTGGACTGCAATCACAATAGAGATTACCTTATCTGGCTGTGATAATCTTTCCGGGGCTTACTTCCTATCTTTTACTTTTGGAGGGGTTATGGTCAGGCTATTTTGGTTTTCCAACCTTCATACGGGTTTGTTCCTGGCATTGGCCGTTGGCGTGCCTCATGCCCAGGACGCGGCAGTGGTAGCGCCGAACGTTTACAAGGTTCTTACCGAAAACGATCACGTCCGAGTTCTGGAGGCAACATATCAGCCGGGACAACTCGACGACTGGCACGGGCATCCTCCGTATCTCCTCTATGTTGTGGACTCGGGCAAGATCCAAGTGGAATCCGAGAATGGTGAGGCGCGCGAATTTGACGTAAAGGCGGGGCAGAATCTGCTTGCTCCACATGTCGGGAAACATCGTGGCAAAAACGTTGGGACCACACCGATACGCCTGTTAATCATCGAGTTTAAACAGCCTTGAAGCCTTACTACCAAAATACTACTGTCGGCCGCCAAATGACTGCGGTACCATACGTGACGAGGGCGATATCAGCGGAGGAATTTGTGTTGACCACGAATCCCACGATCTTCTTTCCCGAAGGCCGCTAATGGGTCCATCGCTCATTCCGCCAAGAGATACACGGTAAAGGTTGCAACATAAAC
>JANNFT010000088.1:0-23341 GCA_031380185.1 Pseudomonadota bacterium | reverse complement strand
CAACACCGGTTGTGCTAACGCCGGTACGGGCGCCGAAGGCCTCGAACGCGCGCAGGAAACATGCGTGGAAGCCGCGCGGATACTGGCTGACCAGACCATTACGTCAGCGCAAGTGTTGCCGTTTTCCACTGGCGTGATCTTGGAGCCGTTACCGATCGATCGCGTCAAGGCCGGCCTCCCCGGCGCCGTTGCGGATCTAAAAACGGATAATTGGTTCGCCGCGGCGCACGCAATCATGACCACCGATACCGTCGCAAAAGCGGCCTCGAGGCAGATTAAACTTCAAGGCAAGACGATCACCATTACCGGTATCGCCAAAGGTGCGGGCATGATTCGGCCGAACATGGCGACCATGCTCGGCTATGTCGCGTGCGATGCGGCGATCAGCCAATCCTTGTTGCAATCGCTGACCAAGTATGCAGCCGATCGATCGTTCAATCGCATTACTGTCGACGGCGATACCTCGACCAACGATTCGTATATTGTCATTGCGACTGGCGCCGCCGGGAATAGCGAAATCAGCGATGCATCGAGTGCCGGCTACATCGCATTGCGGGATGCCATCACCGCGGTCTCGATGCAACTGGCGCAAGCTATTGTGCGCGACGGCGAGGGCGCCACTAAATTCATCACCATAAAAGTCGAGCAAGGCGGCAGCGAGGACGAATGCGCCAAGGTAGGCTACGCGATCGGCCATTCGCCCTTGGTTAAAACCGCATTCTTCGCCTCAGATCCAAACCTCGGCCGCATTCTTGCCGCGATCGGTTATGCCGGAATCGATGATCTCAATGTTGACAAAATTAATGTCTATTTAGACGAGGTGCTGGTCGCCGAAAATGGCGGCCGCGCGCAAAGTTATACGGAAGCGGATGGTCAGCGGGTCATGAAGCAAAGCGAAATCACCGTTCGCGTGGTGCTAAATCGCGGCGCGGCGGCGATAACCGTTTGGACCTGCGATTTCTCCTATGACTACGTCAAAATTAACGCCGACTACCGAAGCTAGGATAGATGAACGACGTCACAAAACTGATCTCCCGCGCCGAGGCGTTGCTGGAAAAAATTGAACGCATCGTTCCGAGCGTGCCGGTCGAACCGAATTGGCAAACGCCGATCGCTTTTCGTTGGCGTAAAAAAAATAGCGTCGGTTATTTGCAAACCGTCGTCCGTCCGCACAAGATCACGCTGAAAGATATTCATGGCGTTGACGAGCAGAAAAAGCGTATCGAGCAAAATACCAAACAATTCGTCGATGGCCGCACGGCAAACAATATCTTGTTGACGGGTGCGCGCGGCACCGGCAAGTCATCGCTGATCAAAGCAGTGCTGAACAAATTTGCGAAGCATGGTCTGCGCCTGATCGAAGTCGATAAGCAAGAGTTGATCGATTTGCCCGACATCGTCGACATCATTTCCGCTCGACCGGAGCGCTTCATTATTTTTTGCGACGATTTGTCGTTCGAATCGAACGATCCCGGCTATAAGGCGTTGAAAGTTATTCTTGATGGCTCCATCGCGGCGGCGTCGGAAAATGTCTTGATCTACGCTACCAGTAACCGCCGTCACTTGATGCCGGAATACATGGCGGAGAATCTCGAGTACAAACACCTCGGCGAAGAAGTCCATCCAAGCGAAACCGTCGAGGAAAAAATTTCGCTGTCGGAGCGATTTGGCCTGTGGTTGTCGTTCTATCCGTTCGACCAAGACGATTATTTGGCCATCGCGGAACATTGGGTCAAAGCGCTGGGCGCGCCGATTCCGGACGCAAACATCATGCGCCACGAAGCGCTGCTTTGGGCGCTAACCCGTAGTTCGCGCAGTGGTAGGGTTGCATATCAATTTGCACTCGACTGGGCCGGACGTCCGCAAAAATAACGGTTGCGGACGTGACTGACGCTCGGCCGTTAGTTGATGTCGTTTGCGCCGTGATCCAAAAACCCAATGGCGAATTTCTATTGGCGCGGCGACCCGCCGGAAAAGTTTACGCAGGTTATTGGGAATTCCCGGGCGGTAAAGTTGAGCCTGGCGAAAGTACTGCTCACGCAACCACCCGTGAACTCGATGAAGAGCTAGGCATAATCGTCGAGGAAAGTTTCTCCTGGCTCACGCGCAAATTCAGTTATCCGCATGCCCATGTTCGTTTGCATTTTCGCCGCGTCACGCGCTGGCGTAACGAACCCCACGGTCGCGAAAATCAATCCGTTGCCTGGCAACGCCTATCAAACATCACCGTGAGCCCGTTGCTTCCGGCGAATGGAGCGGTACTCGCAGCGCTGGCGCTACCGACGATCTATGGCATCACCCGCGCCGAGGATCTTGGCGAAGTCGAAATGTTGCTTCGTTTGAAATTGGCCCTGGCTAAGGGTTTGCGGCTGATTCAAGTACGCGAAAAAAAATGGCCGCGAGATAGAGTCGCAGAATTTAGCGAGCAGGTAATTGCGCTGGCGCGGCGATTTGAGGCAAAGGTGCTAATAAATGGCGATTGGAACTTGGCGCGTGCGATAAACGCAGACGGCGTTCATTTGACAGCGAAGCAGTTGGTTGCATTGCAGGAAAGACCTGATATTGCGCTCTGCGCCGCATCATGCCATAACGAACGCGAATTGTTGCAGGCGGAAAATTTAGGCCTGGATTTTGTGGTGCTTGGGCCGGTTTTTTCTACGCCAAGCCATCCCGCCAGCCAAACGCTAGGCTGGGATCGATTTGCCGAACTGACACGAAATTGCTCATTGCCGACTTTCGCGCTCGGCGGACTTAGCGCCGATCAGCAAGAAACTGCCAGGCAACACGGCGGACACGGCTTGGCCATGCTGCGCAATGCGTGGCCCGACTAGCCTAGTTTCCCTTGTCGATATTCCGACGAAACGTGCGGATATTCGTCAGGTTAAAGTCGCGGATACAAGCTGGCGAGAAACGCGTCCGCGTCGAGTAGATCCCGCTCCACCGAAACATAGCCGGACATTTCCACTTCGAGACCGTATTTGTCTTGTCCGATGAGGGTAACGCAGTTGGCTGGCTCAAGCTCAGTTTCGTCCACCGCATCGCAGTCAACGATTTGATGGGGATCAAACTCCCGATTGGCGCCATCGAATGTTTCAAACATTTTTCATTCCTTTCTATGTTTTGGTTTGAAGTCAACTTGCCAGCGATTTCGTTTAAATATGAATCCTCGCCTCACTCCTAGTTGAGCAATCGATATGCCATTATTTGTTACGAAGTGTTAAACCTTGGTGACTGCAGCACGCGAGGCGCGGAGAAGCGTATGGATATGGGGCAGTCCGAGGCTAGCCACTGGCCTCTGGGCAGTCGCCGTCAGGCCGATTGTTGCAGGATTGCGAAATGCTTTTGAAAGAATATATCGGCGATTTTCAAATTACCTTGTCGGAGTGATCGACAAGGTTAATAATGTTCGTGTTCCGTCTCCCGAATTAAACAACATGTCTGCCCGCTCATTCGCAATGTTCATCCACGCAGAGCCCGCACTTAAGCCGCTTCTCCGGCAGCTTTCAGAATTGAGTTATATGCAACGAATCTTCCAACAATCTATTCCGGCGCCGTTTGCTTCGTTGGGTCGAGTGGGATCGTTTCGCGACGGAACATTAATTGTTGTCGCGAAAAATGGCGCGGCAGCGGCGAAACTAAAGCAAGTCCTGCCGAGCGTCGAGGAAAAAATTTCTCAACTTTTGAACCAACCCATTGAAGTTAAGGTGAGCGTGTCGCTCGATGGCGTTGGCGGACCTGAAACAGCGTCGCGTAAAATTAAACCAGCAATGAGCGCTGTCGCGCTTGAGAGCTTGCAAAAACTTGCCGCCGAATTGCCTACATCTCCGCTTAAAGATGAAGTTTCGACCCTATTGAAACGCCAAGGGCGGCGGAGAATTTCGGACGGCTAGAGGAGGTATTTTTTGTGCGCGAAGCATCACTGCGACGAACTCGGAATAAATCCGAGCTTCGCTAAATGATTCGTTCGATCGCGAACAGCGCCAGGACGACCAAGACCACAATCAGTCCAATTTTGACAATTTGGCCGGCGTAGCCAAGATAACGGCGATCGCGCGTGAAAACGTAAAGCGCGACGCAGATGCCCAAGGCGGCCAGAATAACAACGACAATTAGGCGAAAGAAAACCATGTCGCCGGCCGTGTCTCAGAGTTACACCGGCTCCGCGATAAGGCCGAAGAAACCTCGGGGAACGGCGTCCATTGAGTCGAACGTCGCAAACTCCCATGCAGTTTGATCTTGTATCAATTCTCGAAGCAATCGATTGTGCAGCGCGTGGCCTGCTTTGTAGCCGTGGAAAGCGCCGATGACCGGGTGTCCTAACAAGTACAGGTCACCCACGGCATCGAGAATTTTATGGCGCACGAATTCGTCTTTGTAGCGCAGACCGTCTTCATTTAAGACGCGGTACTCGTCCATCACAATCGCGTTATCCAACGATCCGCCTTGCGCCAATCCCATCGATCGAAGTGTTTCGACGTCTTGCATAAATCCGAACGTGCGCGCGCGGCTGACTTCTTTTGCGTACGACGTATCAGCGAAATTAATGGTCACGCTGGAATTTTCATCATCAAACACCGGATGATCGAATGCAATCGTGTAGGTGAGTTTAAAGCCATTGAATGGCTCAAAGCGCGCCCACTTGTCGCCGTCGCTTACCTTAATTGACTTGTTGATGCGAATATATTTTTTCACCGCTTTTTGCTCTTCAACACCGGCGCTTTGCAGCAAGAAAACAAACGGCCCCGCGCTACCATCCATAATTGGAACTTCTGCCGATGTCAGATCGACGAACAAATTGTCGATACCTAACCCAGAAATTGCGGACATTAAATGCTCGACGGTCGCAATCCGCACACCGCCTTCTTCCAAACAGGTCGACAGGCGCGTGTCACCGACGCGCAGTGCTTCCGCCCGAATCGTGTTGGGCTGCTTCAAATCGCTGCGGATAAATACGATGCCCGTGTTGGCCGGCGCAGGCCGCAAAGTCATATAGACCTTTTGACCAGTGTGAAGTCCCACGCCGGTTGCATGGATAACGGTTTTAATCGTGCGTTGTTTGATCATATTCTTTTGTTACTCAAGAAGATTGCGTAAATAGCTGATAATAATAGCACAATCTATTCAGCCGAAGCAAAGGCAGGCGCTTTCGCTTCGCACGCCCGGCCGTCACCAAAAGTCGAATCACTTTCCCCCAATCAGTCCGCTTGCTTGCGCAAAAATGCGGGAATGTCGAGTAATTCAACACCGGACTGCTTCAATGCTTCGACGGTGCTGTCGCGACGGCGGCGCATCACGGCAGGTGCGGCTAAGGCCTGGTAATCCACTTCCATCGCCGAGTTGTCCGTACCATTTTTCACTACCGCAAACGGCTTCGCGTGGCTGCGCGCCAACACGCCCCCAAGCCCGGTCGCCACAATCGTGACGCGCAGATTATCGCCCATGTCTTGATCAATGACGCTGCCGAAAATCACCGTTGCATCGTCAGCGGTGAAGCCGCGAATGGTGTTCATCACTTCGTGAACTTCCTTGAGTTTCATGGTTTGGCCGGCGGTGATATTGACCAGCACACCGCGCGCGCCAGAGAGATTTACATCTTCCAACAACGGACTGGCGACAGCTTGTTCTGCGGCCATTCGAGCACGATCGATTCCGGCTGCTTGTGCCGATCCCATCATTGCAACGCCCATTTCCGACATCACGGTTTTTACATCGGCAAAGTCAACGTTCACCAAACCGGGGCAATTGATCACTTCGGCTATTCCTGCGACGGCGCCGCGCAGTACATCATTGGCAGCTTTGTACGCATCAAGATACCCGACGTCCTCGCCCAAGACTTCCATCAGTTTGTCGTTCGGAATAATGATCAGCGAATCGACATACTGGGACAAGGCTTCGATTCCGGCTTGGGCAACGCGCATGCGTTTGCCTTCGAAGGCAAACGGCTTGGTCACGACCGCGACAGTGAGAATGCCGAGTTCCTTTGCCACTTGCGCCACGACCGGCGCCGCACCGGTACCCGTGCCGCCACCCATGCCGGCGGTGATGAACAGCATGTCTGCACCGCTAATGGCCTCGGTGATCCGCTCGCGGTCTTCCTCGGCGGCGCGCTTGCCGATCTCGGGATCGGCGCCGGCGCCCAAGCCTTTGGTCAGGCTGCCACCAAGCTGGATGACGTTCTTCACCTGACTGCGCTTGAGCGCTTGCGCATCGGTGTTGGCGCAAATGAACTCCACGCCCGACACACCGTTGTTGATCATGTGGTCCACTGCATTACCGCCGCAACCGCCGACACCAATCACTTTGATCGTTGCGTCCTGCATCTGATTTTCAATGATTTCGAACATGTTTACGTCCTCCGTAAGTTAACTAAGTGCGATACTCAAAAATTGCCTTTAAACCAATTCTTCATGCGCTCCAAAATCTGCTGGAAAGAACTCGTCGAAAGCTTGATGATTTGATTGCGCTTGTGTTGCTCATGACCCGCCAATAACAAACCAACGCCGGTCGAAAAGCGCGGGCTCTTCACCACTTCGGCCAGCCCGCCGGCGTAGTTGGGAATCCCCAAACGCACCGGCATATGAAATACTTCTTCGCCTAACTCGACCATGCCTTGCATGATGGCGGAACCGCCGGTTAACACTATTCCCGAAGACATCAGTTCTTCGAATCCGCTGCGGCGCAGTTCCGCTTGCACCAACGAGTAGAGCTCTTCCACCCGCGGCTCGATGACCTCCGCCAACGTTTGTCGCGACAATTGCCGCGCGCCACGCTCGCCGACACCTGGCACCTCGACGCTTTCTTGGGTGCTCGCCAACTGTCGTAGCGCGCAACCGTGAGCAACCTTGATGTCTTCGGCGTCTTTGGTCGGCGTGCGCAATGCCATCGCGATATCGTTGGTAATTTGATCGCCGGCAATAGGAATCACTGCCGTGTGGCGAATCGCCCCTTCCGTGAATACGGCAATGTCGGTTGTGCCGCCGCCAATGTCGATCAAGCACACACCGAGATCTTTTTCATCGTCGGACAGCACCGCCATCGCCGAGGCCAACGGCTGCAGTATCAGATCGCGCACTTCAAGACCGCAACGACGCACACACTTCATGATGTTCTGTCCCGCGCTCACCGCACCGGTGACAATGTGGACTTTCACTTCAAGTCGCACACCCGCCATGCCGAGCGGCTCGCGCACATCTTCCTGGCCGTCGATGACGAATTCTTGCGTCAATATGTGCAAAATCTGCTGATCCATCGGAATTGAAACTGCACGCGCCGTTTCGATAACCCGATCGACATCTGCCTGTGCGACCTCTTTATCTTTAATCGCCACCATGCCGTGCGAGTTAAAGCTTTTGATGTGGCTACCGGCGATACCCGTAATCACTTCACGGATTTTGCAATCGGCCATGAGTTCGGCTTCTTCCAGCGCGCGCTGAATCGCGTTCACGGTCGTCTCGATGTTGACCACCACGCCCTTCTTTAATCCACGCGACGGATGACTTCCCATGCCGATAATCTCCAGGCGCCCTTCTGGCGTGACCTCGGCGACAATCGCAACGATCTTGGAGGTGCCAATATCCAGACCGACAATCAAATTCTTGTACTCACGATTCTTGTTGATCATCCTTTGTGGCCTTGCTCGATTTCTTTCTTCATGAGTTCTTTACCCGACCCAGTTTTCAGGACGAAGCCGCCGTCGTAGCGCAAATCGATGGCGCCCGCGGTTCCGGCCAATGGCGCAAGGGTGGTTGGATAGGCTCTGACGAATACGGCGAGGCGATCATCGATTTGTTCGCGTCCGAGTTCCAGCACCAGGCCGTTGTCTAGCCGAACGCGCCATGCGCGGCGCGGAGATAGGTTGACCGCGACGGGGGTCAGGCCGAGCACAGCAAGAGCCGATTTACTACGCTTATAGAAATCGACGACCTCGCGTTCACTACCGGCAGGTCCTGAAAAGTGTGGCAATTGGCCGCGGTATTCGGCTTCGAATACCTCGCCAAAGGAGTTAATCAGCGTCTCCTCACCCCAACGACCGAGGGGCTCGTGCTCTTCGATCGCAATGTACAATCGATCCGGAAATGCGCGACGGACATCAACGTGCCGCACCCACGATAGTTTGGCTACGCGGGCGCATGCTTGGTCTAAATCAACACCAAATAAATCGCCGCGCAGTGAGTACATCACCCCACTCAATACTGCGGCGTCGACCTGTTTCAACGGCGTCGTCACCATGACATGACGCAGACCAAAAACGCTGCTGCGAGTCACCCATTGAAACGCTGTGTACAGTGCAAAAATTGCGCAGATTACGTACAACCAATTAGCGAGCCCGTTCATCCGCGCAGCGGTGAACCAGCTCGCGATCGGAATCGATTCACTAGATGCGGAATTCGAGCGGCCCATACTTCCACGCCCATAGTTCACGCCCGGAACCAATCCGGGCGCGGGCGTTTGCCGGTCGCGACGCCTATCCGACATGCGCCGATTCCAGAATGCGCAGAACTAAATCCGGGAAACTTAAACCGTAGGCTTTGGCGGCCATGGGCACGAGGCTGTGACCGGTCATGCCCGGCGAGGTATTCACTTCGAGCAAGTACGGCTCGCCGTTCTGATCCAACATGATGTCGACGCGCCCCCAGCCAGTACAACCGACAATATCGAACGCGCGCAGTGCGAGGGCTTGTAGCCTCTGTTCAAGTGATTTCGGCAAACCGCTTGGACATAAATACTGGGTGTCATCAGCAAAATATTTAGCGTGATAGTCGTACAAGCCGCTCGCTGCTGCGATTCGAATTAGCGGCAATGGCGTATCGCCTAAAATCGAGGCGGTCACTTCCAATCCGGAAATGAATTGCTCCGCCAACACCATCGGATCGTGTTTAGCGGCCAATCGATACGCGGCTTGCAATTGATTGGCTTGAGTGACTTTTGAAAGCCCGATCGTCGAGCCCTCGCGCGACGGCTTGACGATCAAGGGCAAACCCAATTTCCCGGCGATTGCCGAAAAATCGCTCGCCGCAGTCAGTATTTCGAAGCGCGGCGTTGGTATGTCCACCGCTTGCCAGACTAATTTAGTCCGCCATTTATCCATTGCCAGCGCGGAGGCCATAACGCCGCTTCCGGTATAGGGAATGTTGAGTAGTTCCAGCGCGCCCTGCACCGTGCCATCTTCACCATAACGGCCATGCAGCGCGATGAACACTCGGGAAAATCCTTCGCGCGACAAATCTTCCAGCGGCCGCTGCGCCGGATCAAAACCATGAGCATCGACGCCGCGGCTACGCAGGGCTTCGAGCACCGCGGCGCCGCTCATCAGAGAGACTTCGCGTTCCGCTGATTTGCCGCCCAACAACACTGCGACTTTTCCAAACTGGCTCATCGGTCTAAGCCTTTTCACCCATAATGCGCACTTCGCGTTCTAACTCAATCCCCTGTTGCTGTTTCACCACCAACCGAACTTTCTCGATCAAATTTTCGATGTCGGCGGCACTCGCTGCCCCAAGATTGACGATAAAATTTGCATGCTTAGTCGACACTTGCGCGCCGCCGATGGTCAGTCCCTTTAAGGCACAGGATTCGATCAGGCGCGCGGCATGATGTCCGTTCGGATTGCGGAATACCGATCCGGCATTAGGTTGGCCGAGCGGCTGCGATACCAACCGGCGATCCAGCAGTTCCTTAATCTTTTGTTCCGACCTCAACGTTTCGCCCGAGGAAAACGCAAAATGTGCAGCAACAAACCATTCCTCCGCTAAGTCTTGCTCAGCTCCGGTTGTAGTGCTCGTCGAGTCTTTAAGCTTGAGCTTCACGCTTCTGTACCCGATTTCGTAGTCTTCCGGACCGCGTTCTCGCAAACGCCCGAGGCGGTCAACGGTCGTTACAGACACAATGAAATCCCAAGTCTCCGCAGCGTAACATCCCGCATTCATTGCGATGGCGCCACCAATGGTGCCGGGAATACCGGCGAAGAATTCTGCGCCATCCAACTTATTTTTTGCTGCGAACCTCGCTAATTTTGGCGCCGCGATTCCCGCTTCCGCGTAAATCACGCCACCGCCATCCGGCGCAGCGGACAATCGTGATTCATTCAACGCGCGATGCAATAAAACAGTCGTGCCACGCAGTCCGCCATCGCGAATTAGCACATTGCTTCCCAATCCGATCATCGTGATGGCTTCACTGGTTGGGTAGCCACGCAAGAACCTCGACAAATCCGCAAGATCGAATGGCACATATGCTCGCTGCGCGTATCCGCCTGCATTCCAACTGGTGTGGCGCCGCATCGGTTCTTGATAGCGCATCTCGCCGTGTAAGGAAATGTCCTCAGCCTGATGTAGGACTTGGTTCATTGCCGCGCCGCCGCTAAAGATTTTGATTGCAATTGCGCAAGCTGTCCCGGCACCTGGCTAATGGAGCCTGCGCCCATGGTCAACACAATATCGCCAGGCTGCGCAATCTGCATGATGGTCTGCGGCAAATCCTGAACTTGATCAACAAACAACGGCTCGACTTTCCCGGCCAAGCGTACCGCGCGAGCGAGCGAGCGGCCATCGGCCGCAACGATAGGCGCTTCGCCCGCGGCATAAACTTCAGTCAGCAACAACGCATCCGTAGTCGATAGCACTTTCACAAAATCTTCAAACACGTCGCGCGTGCGCGAATAACGATGAGGCTGGAAGGCAAGCACCATGCGCTTCTCCGGGTAGGCGCCGCGGACAGCGGCGATGGTCGCAGCCATTTCAACCGGATGGTGCCCATAGTCGTCGACCAATAAAAACGAGCCACCGGCAGGCAACGGAATTTCTCCATACTGTTGGAAGCGCCGTCCAACACCTTTAAACTCTGCCAGCGCTTTGACGATCGCGTCGCCCGCCACGCCTACTTCTAATGCGACCGCGATAGCCGCAAGCGCGTTCAAAACATTGTGCGTACCGGGCAAGTTAAGTGTGATCAAAAAATTATCTTTGGATGCGTTTAGTTGCGGATCTTTGATCACGACGTTGAAAAGCATGCGCCCCTGATCGGCGCGAATATCGGTCGCGCGCACCCGCGCCAACTCCGATGTGCCATAAGTCATCACTGGTTTACTGATGCGCGGGATGATTGCATTCACGTGTGGATCATCGCTACACAACACCGCGAGGCCATAGAACGGCAGGTGTTCGACGAAATCGACGAAAGCAGATTTTAGTTTTTCGAAGTCGTGGCCGTACGTTTCCATATGATCGGCGTCGATATTGGTAATCACCGCCAATACCGGTTGCAGATACAGAAAAGACGCATCGGATTCGTCCGCCTCGACCACGATAAACTCACCGCGTCCAAGGCGCGCATTCGCGCCAACTGCTTCTAAGCGCCCGCCGATCACGAAGGTCGGATCCATGTTTGCTTCCGCAAGAATGCTCGCAATCAAACTGGTGGTTGTAGTTTTGCCGTGAGTCCCGGCGATGGCTATGCCCTGCTTCAATCGCATCAGTTCCGCCAGCATCATCGCGCGCGGCACCACTGGGATATGCCGCTCGCGCGCGGCGACGATCTCCGGGTTGTCTTTGTTGACGGCAGTCGAGACCACCACGACGTCGGCATCTTGGGTGTTTTTCGCAGCGTGACCCTGAATCACGCGCGCACCGAGAGATTCGAGCCGGCGCGTGGCCGCATTGCTACCCAAATCGGAGCCGCTCACCTGATAACCTTGCGTCAGCATCACTTCCGCGATACCGCTCATTCCGGCGCCGCCAATGCCAACAAAATGAACTTTCTTGACTTTATGCTGCATGCGCTAACTCCATGCAAACCTTTGCGACTTGTTCCGTCGCATCGGGCTTAGCCAATTGCCGTGCCTTGCTTGCCATTTGCGTGAGTTGTTCGCGCGTAAAACGTTTGATTTGTTCAGCTAAGCGCACCGGCGTCAGTTCCCCCTGCGGGACAAGCAGCGCGGCGCCAACATCACTCAGAAAACGCGCATTGCCAGTCTGGTGATCGTCGACAGCGTGGGGAAACGGCACCAAAATACTCGCTATTCCCACAGCGCATATTTCCGCAATCGTGAGTGCGCCGGCGCGACAGATCAGTAGATCGCAATTGCTATAGACGGCCGCCATGTCATCGATGAACGGACGAATATCAGCTTCGACGGCAGCGGCGCGGTAAGCAGCGTGCAACGCGTCGATGTGCTTAACGCCAGCTTGATGAGTTACGCGCGGGCGCTGCGCGGGGTCCATAAGACTCAACGCTTTGGGCACCACGTCATTGAGGATTTGCGCCCCTAGACTACCGCCGATTACCAGCACGTTAAGGCTGCCGTCGCGTTGCTTGAGGCGCTGCGCCGGTTCGGGCATGCTGACAATTTCGTCGCGAACCGGGTTTCCAGTCCACTCGACAACGGCATTCGGCCTTAATAGCCTTGTCAGTGGATTACCCACCTTTTCCTCAAATGCCCGCGGAAAGCCGCTGAGCACCCGATCGGCAACGACGGAAAGAACGCGATTACTCAGGCCCGCCACGGAATTTTGCTCATGAATCGCCAGCGGTCGATTCAGCAAAGAAGCCATCAATCCACCAGGGAACGTAACATAGCCACCCACACCGAGAACCACATCGGGTTTGAGTTTGCGAAGAATGCGCGCCGCTTGCCAAAACGCGCGCAACAACGAGAGGGGCAGCGCCAGCATGCGCAATAGTCCTTTGCCGCGAACGCCGGAAAATTCGATGAACTCCATCGAGTAGCCGCGTTTTGGCGCCACAATCGATTCCATGCCACTGCGCGTCCCCAACCAAACGACGTTCCAGCCATCGAGTTTGAGGCGATCGGCGACGGCCAACGCCGGAAAGATATGGCCACCGGTTCCGCCGGCCATGATTAAAATGGTCGAGCTCAAAACGTGATGCCCTTCATCAACTGCCGATTCTCCCAATCGATGCGTACAAGTACCCCGAGCGCGATGCAATTGGTCACGATGCCGCTGCCGCCAAAACTAAGCAACGGCAAGGTCAATCCTTTGGTCGGTAACACTCCCATGTTGACGCCGACATTGGTCGCCGCCTGAACGGCCAGCCACAGTCCGACACCTTGAGCAACCAGGGCCGAGAAATATCGCTCCAATGAGGCCGATTGCTGACCAATTCGGAATGCGCGATAGACGATGAATACGAACGTTGCCAACACCGCGCAAACGCCGACGAATCCCATTTCTTCGGCAATCACGGCCAACAGAAAATCAGTGTGCGCTTCAGGCAAATACATAAGTTTCTCTACACTCGCGCCTAGGCCAACGCCAAACCATTCACCGCGACCAAAGGCGATCAGTGCATGACTGAGTTGATAACCTTTTCCGAACGGATCGGCCCATGGATCCATGAATCCGAGCACGCGCTGCATTCGATACGGCGAGGTCAAAACCAGCAGCGCGAAGCCGATGGTGGACATAACGATTAGGCCGGCGAACAGGCGCCAGTTCATACCACCTAAAAATAAGATCCCCATCGCAATCGTCATAATTACAACGAAGGCGCCGAAGTCCGGTTCTCGCAGCAGCAAGCCACCGGTAAGAAGCATGACGCCCAACATCGGCGAAAAGCCCTTTTTGAAGCTATCCATGAACGCCGCTTTGCGCACGGTATAGTCGGCGGCATATAGCACGGCGAAAAATTTCACTAATTCGGACGGCTGAAGGTTCATGACGCCCAAGCCGATCCAGCGGCGACTGCCGTTTACGTCACGACCGATACCCGGAATCAAAACCAATGACAAGAGCACAACGCCGCCGAGAAAAGCATAGGGCGCGATATGCTGCCACATCCGCATTGGCACTTGGAAAGCAGCAATCGCCGCGCACATCCCGATCGTCACATAAAGCCCATGGCGCAACAGGTAATAGGTGCTTCGATATCCGCTATAACGGCCACCCTCCGCGCTAACGATCGACGCCGAGTACACCATCACCAACCCAAGTCCCAACAACAACAATGTCGCCCACACCAGGGAGGGGTCGTAATCGGGACGTAGCGGGCGGGTGGCGGTGTAAAACATCTCAGAGCGTCTGCTCGCTAAGGGATCGCCGCGCCGCCGCCAATGCGCGGACCGCTTCGATAAAAGCTTGCGCGCGGTGCGCATAATTGCTAAACATGTCGAAGCTGGCGCAAGCAGGCGACAGCAGTACACAATCACCAGGCTCGCTAACCTGCCACGACAATTTCACGGCCTCATCCATACTCCTCGCGTGTAGCAAGGCGACGCCGCTAGCCGCTATGGCGGCTTCTATCAATTTGGCGTCACGGCCAATCAGTATTACCGCCCGCGCATGTTTCGCCACGGCATCAGATAACGGTGAAAAATCCTGCCCCTTGCCATCGCCGCCGGCAATCAGCACGACCTTTACTTTCATGCCATTTAATGCTGCGACGGTCGCGCCAACATTGGTGCCTTTAGAATCGTCGTAATATCCGACCTTGCCAATATCCATCACCTTTTCCACGCGATGCGGCAAGCCACGGAAACGTTTCAGCGCTTCAATCAGCGGCGGATACGGAAGGTCAATCGCACGCGCCAATGCAAGGGCGGCGAGTGCATTGGCGGCGTTATGCGCACCCGTAAGCGGCAGATCGGCAACCGCCAATAGCGGCGACTGATCGTGCATTAACCAGCTTTCGCCGCGAAGCGTACTCAGCCCGAAATGATCGCGGCCTAACGGCGCCGACTGCCCAAAATATGACACCGCACTCGCATCCATTTTCATCGCGACGCTATAACGATCGTCGCGGTTGAGCACCTGATGCCGGCAGTGCTCGAAAATGCGCGCCTTGGCCGCCGCGTATTCGGCCATATCGTCATACCGATCGAGATGATCTTCGGTGACATTCAATACGCTCGCCGCGTCTAAGGCGAGGGTCGACGTTGTCTCCAATTGAAAACTGGACAATTCGAGTACATAGATATGCGGTTTAGCCGCCGCGCAAATTTCCTCCGCCTCCGACAGCGCGTCCAACACCGGCAAGCCGATATTTCCGGCGACGACCGTATTCAGTCCCGACGCTCGACACATTTCGCCGACCATGGTCGCTACGGTGGATTTGCCGTTTGACCCGGTGATGCCGACGACTTTGGGTCGGCTCGGTTGGGACGCAAGCGCCTGGCCGAAAAGCTCGACATCACCGACAACTGGAATGCCGGTCGCAGCCGCTATGACGATAGACGCTTCACGCACGGACACGCCTGGGCTGATGGCGATACCATCGATATTAGCGAACGTGCTAGGTTGATAAGAACCGGTGACGAGATCGACAGCGGCAAAATCCCGCCTGAGTCTGGTCGCGTGAGGCGGATTGTCCCGCGTATCGGCAACGCGCACCCGGGCGCCGTGGCGCGACAGCCAGCGCGCAAGCGATAACCCAGTGTCGCCGAGTCCCAATACCAACCAACGTTTATCCGCTATTGCGTGGAGCATGATCTCAGCGCAGCTTCAATGTAGACAGGCCAAACAAAACCAGCATCATCGTAATAATCCAAAAACGAACGACGACTTGATTCTCCTTCCAGCCCTTTTGCTCAAAGTGATGGTGCAACGGCGCCATTAAGAAAATTCGCTTGCCTGCGCCATAACGCCGCTTGGTGTAGCGAAAGTAAGTGACTTGGATCATCACGGACAGCGTCTCGACAACAAACACGCCACCCATAATGAACAACACGATTTCTTGGCGCACAATTACCGCGATCACGCCCAGCGCCGCGCCGAGTGCAAGTGCGCCGACGTCGCCCATGAAGACTTCTGCTGGGTAGGCGTTGAACCAAAGAAAACCCAATCCCGCTCCCGCAATTGCGGCGCAGAACACGGACAATTCTCCGGCGCCCTGAATATAAGGGAGCCCAAGATACCGAGCGAAGACGGCATTTCCCGCCACGTACGCGAAAATCGCGAGCGCGCTGCCAATCATCACGGTCGGCATGATTGCCAGGCCATCAAGGCCATCGGTTAGATTTACCGCGTTGCTGGTTCCTACGATGACGAAATACGCCAATAGAATAAAACCGATTGCGCCAAGTGGAATGGCAATGGTCTTGAAGAACGGAACAATCAATTCCGTCTCTACCGGCAATTTGGCGCTGTAGGCCAGATAGGCGCCGGCGATGATGGCGACAATCGACTGACCGAAAAACTTGGATTTCGCGGATAAGCCCTTTGGATTGCGATGAATGACTTTGCGATAATCGTCGATCCAGCCTACGACACCAAAACCAAGCGTCGTAAGTAGCACAATCCAAACGTAGTGATTGCGTAAATCTGCCCACAACAGAGTCGTAGTCGCAATGGCGACCAAAATGAGTGCGCCACCCATGGTCGGGGTGCCCGCCTTGATCAAATGGGTTTGCGGACCGTCATCGCGAACCGACTGCCCGATTTTGTAAGCGGTCAGTTTGCGTATCATGGACGGCCCGACAAAAAACGAAATCGCCAATGCGGTCATGCTTGCCAACACCGCACGCAGCGTAATGTAATTGAAGACATGAAACGCGCGGACGTCTTGGGCAAGGTATTGAGCGAGCGCGAGTAGCATCGTCAGGCCAGAGCCGTCTCCGCAGTGAGCGCGTTGACCACACGTTCCATATGCATGAAGCGTGAACCTTTAATTAGAACCGTCACGCCAATCGTTAACAATGGCCGCAAGTTTGCGATGAGGTCTTCGGCGCGTACATAGAGCGCCGATCCATTGCCGAATTTTGCCGCCGCCTGATGCGACAATTCGCCCAAACTGAACAAGCGATCGATACCGAGCTCTTGAGCGTATTGGCCAATTGCCGCATGCATGGCGTTGCCGTCGGGTCCGATCTCGCCCATGTCGCCGAGCACGAATATTTTGACGCCTTGGAATTGCGCCAGGACATCGAGCGCCGCCTTCGCCGAATCCGGATTCGCGTTGTAAGTATCGTCGATCAAGATTGCGCCTTGCGTACCGCTCTTACGCTGCATACGTCCCTTGACGCCGGCAAACGCGCGCAAGCCGGCGCTGATACTCACCGGTTTTACCCCCAACGTAAACGCAACCGCGCAGGCAGCGAGCGCGTTGCGTACGTTATGGGCGCCCGGCACCTGCAATTGGGTCGAAATTTCCCCGGACGGCGTCTGGAAATCAATATGGCTGCCGAATCCGGTCAAACTAAAGCGAGCCGAGATGGCGGCTGGTTGGGATAGCGCGAACTCAATACGTTTACGACTGCCGGTCAATTCGCGCCAAACATAAGCGTGCGGATCGTCGGCATTGATGATCGCCACACCATCGGGGCGCAAACCGGCAAAGATTTCTCCCTTGGCGTGGGCAACGGCTTCAATTGTGCCAAGCAAAGCAAGGTGCGCCCGTTGCGCGTTGTTGATCACCGCAGCGTCGGGACTGGTCATTTTCGAAAGATATTCGATCTCGCCGGGGTGATTCATGCCCATCTCGATAACGGCGTAGCGATGCTGTCGGCGCAATTTAAGTAGCGTCAGCGGCACACCTATATCGTTATTGAGATTACCTTCGGTCGCCAACAACGCGTCCTTATCGTCGCCGTTGCCATCGCCCCATAACTCAGCGCGGAGGATCGCCGCCACCATTTCCTTCACTGTGGTTTTGCCATTGCTCCCGGTTATCGCGACCAAGGGGGTATTGTTTAACGCGCGCCATGCTTGAGCGAGCCTGCCGAGCGCTAACCGAGTGTTGTCGACGCGAAGCAATGGCAATCCCAAATCCTGGTCGGGCCAACTCTGATCCACCATTGCCGCGACGGCGCCTAAACTCAACGCCATCCGAATATATTCATGGCCATCGAATCGCTCGCCCTTTATTGCGATAAAAAGATCGCCTTGCGTTACATTTCGGCTATCTGTGCTTACGCCCAAAAACGGCACGTTAGGTCCCAAGGCCAAGGCGCCGATTGCTTGAGCCGCTTCCAGCAATGTCATCATCGCGTATCTCCCAATGCTCGCGCCGCCACATCCAGGTCGCTGAACGGTATACGGACGCTGCGAATTTCTTGGTAGTTTTCGTGTCCCTTGCCGGCAATCAAAATAACCGCGCCCGCTTGCGCTTGCGCTATTGCTTGAATGATAGCCGCGGCTCGGTCCGGAATTATTTGGCAATCGCGCGCCATGCCGGCACGAATTTCGGCCAAAATAATTTGCGCATCTTCATCGCGCGGATTGTCGCTGGTTAGGATCACTAGATCAGCCAGCCGTTCGGCTATTTCGCCCATCACCGGGCGTTTACCCTTGTCGCGATTCCCGCCACAGCCAAACACACAAATCAAATTTTCCGTCGTAACGAGTTCTCGGGCGGCGATCAGTGTTTTCTCCAACGCGTCCGGGGTGTGGGCGTAATCGACCAGGACCAACGGCCGTTGTCCGCCGCCTAGACGCTGCATGCGGCCGGGAACCGGATTGATTTTGGCGATAAGATTTAACGCATCGCCGAACTCGACCTCACAGGCAATGAGGCCACCCAAAACCGCCAGCACGTTGTAGGCATTGAAACGGCCGAATACCGGCGCTGTGACGCTGCCCTCACCCCACGCACCGCGCACTTCAAATACCAAGCCCGAGCCGGAAAATCGCAGATCGTGCGCTTGAAGCATCGGTGCAGTATTTGAAGGCTTAGCCGCCATTGTGTAACCGATGACCGGCACTTTATTTCTATCGAGACGTAGCGCAAGTGCGGCGCCAAACGAATCGTCGAGATTCACCACGCCATAGCGCAAACCCGGCATATCGAAAAGCCTTGCCTTCGCAGCAGCGTAATTTTCCATATCACCGTGGTAGTCGAGGTGATCACGCGAAAGATTCGTAAAGAGCGCAACGTCGAACCACACGCCATTGACGCGTCCCTGAGCTAATCCATGGGAGGACACTTCCATGGCAACCGCTTCGGCGCCACGATCGTGATAGGCCGCCAATCGTTCTTGTAATTCGATTGCATCAGGCGTTGTGTTTACGGCGGGCTCAAGCGCATCGAGAAAACCGTTGCCTAAAGTTCCAATGACAGCGGTTTGCCTGTTGTGCGCCGAAAGGCACTGGGCGAGCCAATGGCTGACGGAAGTTTTACCGTTGGTGCCTGTCACGCCTAACATCCAAAGTCGTTCCGAAGGATGACCATACACGGCGCTCGCGATTTCTCCGACGTGATCGCGCAGTTGATCGACACCGATATTGGCGACGCGCCATTCCGGATGCCAACGGAAACTTTCTCGCTCCCACAAAACCGCGTCGCCACCGCGTTCAATCGCTTGCGGTATGAAGCTGCGCCCATCTTGCCGTTCGCCGGGGTATGCCGCGAAAGCCACGCCTGGCGCCACTTTCCTGCTATCAGCGGTAAGGCGGGTGATGCGCGTCCCAAGTTGCTCGAATTGCTGGAGGATAGTCACGATTAGGCTTCTTCTTTTATTTCGGGCGCGTCGAACACCGGATCGGACCATTTTTTCAGCGGCGCATCGGGGACGACTCCTTGGCTGCGCAATGCGTCACCCATCACTTTAGAAAAGACCGGCGCCGCAACGGCGCCGCCATAGTATTGGCCTGCCGATGGTTCATCGATCATCACGGCGATCACAAAACGTGGCGCTGAAACGGGTGCGAAACCTACAAATGAAGAAACATAGACATCCGAAGCGTAGCGACTGCCGACTTGTTTGTGAGCGGTGCCGGTTTTTCCGGCGACGCGGTAACCCGTAACTTGTGCTTTCGGCGCCGTCCCACCGGGTTGAACCGCCATTTCCAGCATAGCCGTTATCGCATGAGCCGTACGTTCGGAAATAATGCGCTCGCCCTCCACCGCAGCGTCCGATTTCAGCATCGTGATGGGCCGAATCTCGCCGCCGCTGGCAAACGCGACATAAGCGCGTGCGAGTTGCAGCAAACTCACCGAAATACCGTGGCCATACGACATGGTCGCCTGCTCGATCGGCCGCCAAGTCTTGAATGGACGCACTTTTCCGCTCGATTCTCCCGGCAAACCGGAATGCGGCGACGCGCCGAATCCAACTTGATTGAACATATCCCACATGACCTCGGCCGGCAGCGACAGCGCGATTTTTGCCGATCCGACATTGCTGGATTTTTGAATCACTTGCGCCACAGTGATCGCACCCTGTGGATGCGCATCATGGATGGTGCGATTACCCACTTTCAATGAACCCGGCGCCGTCGAAATCACCGTGCTCGGCGTGATGGCGCCGGCCTCTAGCGCCGCGGCAATAGTGAATGGCTTGAGCGTTGAACCTGGCTCAAACATATCGATGGCCGGACGATTGCGCATCTGCGCAGGCTTTAGCCCGATTCGATTGTTCGGATTGTAATCCGGCAGGCTGGCCAGTGCGATGACTTCACCTGTGCGCACATCGAGCACGACAATCGAACCCGCTTTGGCGCGATTCGTAGTTACTGCCTCGCGCAACTCCCGATACGCGTGATACTGAATCTTGCTATCGATCGATAACGTGAGAGGCTTGCCATCCTGGGGCAGCCGAATGCTTTCGACATCCTCAACCACATGTCCGGCGCGATCTTTAATCACGCGCTTGGCGCCGGGTAATCCGGCCAGCGATTTCTGGAACGCCAGTTCCATGCCTTCTTGGCCGTTATCATCGATACCGGTGAATCCCAACACGTGCGCTAGCACTTCGCCCGCTGGGTAATAACGCTTATATTCGCGGCGCAGAAATATGCCTGGAATATTAAGTGCTGTCACGGCCGTCGCAAGATCCGGCGAAACCTGCCGTTTTAGATAGACAAAACCACGGCCTTTGTCGCCGAGCCGTTGTTCGATCTCGCGTTTTTCGAGACGCAATAGTTGCGCTAGCTTAACCAATTGCGCCGCGCTCAGATTTGAGTCCGGTGGACTCGCCCAAACCGATTCCATCGGCGTGCTGATCGCCAACGCCGCGCCGTCGCGATCGTAGACAATGCCGCGACTTGCCGGCAGCTCGATGACGCGGCCATAACGCGCCTCGCCTTTTTGCTGCAAGAAATTGTGCCGAATGCCCTGCAAGTAAGCGCCACGCGACGCCAGGCCGAGAAATGTCAGACAAATCAACACCAACAACAGACGCGAGCGCCAGCCTTCGAGTTTTAAACTCAGGGCAGGGTTGCGGGTGGAGTAGCTCATGTCAAGGCCGGGCAGGAAAATTCAGGATGCGGATGCGCGCCGCTTCCGGCGCCTGCATTTTTAGATTTAAACGCGCCACTTCTTCTATGCGGCTATGCACCGCCCACGTGCGCTGTTCGAGCCGCAGGCGATCGAATTCGACTACATGTGCAGCGGCGATATCTTGCTGCCGAAGAAGCTCCATAAATGTCTTGCGCGCGCGGTGTTGTGACGTCACGACCGACAGACTGCACGCAACCAGCAACACCAACAGCACAAGATTGATGCGCGTCATCACGGCGTCATAATCTTTTCGGCGACACGCATAATCGCGCTGCGTGCGCGCGAATTGGTCGCGACTTCCGCATCCGACGCATACACCGGCTTGCCGATAATTTTGAGCTCAGGTTGTGGCAAATCTCTGGCTTTGAGCGGCAAGCGCAAAGGCATCGTGTCGGGGTTGGCTTGATCGCGCATGAAATTCTTGACGATGCGATCTTCCAGCGAGTGAAAGCTAATCACCGCCAGGCGTCCGCCGGGTTCCAACAGATGCAGCGCTTGAGCTAACACTAACGCCAATTCTTCAAGCTCCCGATTGAGGAAAATCCTAACAGCTTGAAAGGTACGCGTCGCCGGATCTTGGCCGCGCTCGCGTGTTTTGACCGCCCCTGCCACGAGTGCGGCAAGTTCACCGGTGGTAGCAAGAGGCCGTTGGCTCCTTGCCGTAACAATCGATCTTGCAATCTGCTTAGCAAACCGCTCCTCACCATAATCTTTAATGATCCTCGAGATTTCTTGTGCGCTCGCACTATTTAACCAATCCGCGGCGCTTTGTTCTTGACCTTGATCCATGCGCATGTCCAGCGGTCCGTTATGTCGAAAACTGAATCCGCGGCGCGGGTCATCGATTTGCGGCGATGACACACCCAGATCCAACAACACGCCAGCCACGTGTAACACGCCCATAGTACGTAACGCCGTTTGCAGTTGGCCAAACCTTGCATGCAGCGCGCAAAACCTCGGGTCTTTTATCTCCTGCGCCGCCACAATCGCATCACGATCACGATCTAGCGCAATGAGCCGTCCCGCCGGCCCGATCGAATCTAAAATCCTTCTACTATGTCCACCGCGACCAAACGTCGCGTCGACATAAACGCCGTCTGCTCTGATTGCCAGCGCCGCCACCGCTTCTTCCAACAATACCGTGCGGTGGATCAAGGCCTCGTTCACAAAGTGAAACTCTCCATCGCCGGCGGCAACGCTTGACCGCTCTGGGCGCGAATATGTTCCAGTTGTTGATTCCAGGCCGGCTCGCCCCACACCTCGAAACGATTGCCTTGGCCGACCATCATCAATTGTTTTTCCATACCGGCGAACTTGCGCAACTCCGGCGTGACCAAAATCCGTCCTTGACCGTCGGGCTCAATATTTTCGGCCATACCGACAATTACGCGCTTCCAGGACGCAACGCGTGAGTTAGTATCACTCACAGCCATTAAGCGCGAGCGAACCTCATCAAATATCGGCGATTGGTAAAGCAAAAGGCACCCATCTGGGTGACCAGTGAGCACCAACTTACCTTGAGATTGACCGTTCATAAGCTCACGATGTTTAGTGGGAATGGCTAGTCTTCCCTTGGCATCCAATGTGAGGGCGGTAGATCCTTGAAACATGTTGTCAATTGATCTCGCTAAAAAACCACTAATTTCCACTTTTCACTACATTTTCCCACTCTAAGGGAAAAAAAATAGGAGGTCAAGTGGAAATTACAGTTTTTTTACGGTGGGACAAACACTTAGGTTGAACGCCCAGCGGCGATCTGCCAAGCGTTGGATAAGTTGTGGATAACTTCAACGATACGGGGCAAATCGCTCGCCTAAAATCACTTGATTGTTGCATTTGGAACGTTTCGCAATAGCCGGCTTGAAGAGCCAATATCAGCGCGGCTTTCCAAGCATAGGTGGCTGGCAGCCAATAAGGGCGCGCATTCGAGCGAGCATCTGTAAAAAATAAGAAAGAAGCTGGCCGATAAGCCGGGTTCTGTGTTGGGCTTGTTGCCAAGCCCCAGACAGTCATTCCTCTAGACGACGCGTTGCCGCGCCGCTCAAGCAGCCTACCCGGGAACCGCGCGAGCAGCGCGAATGTTCCCCTATTTGGCCTTGCTCCGGATGGGGTTTACCTCGCCAGCGCGCGTTGCCGCGTCTGCGGTGGTCTCTTACACCACCGTTTCACCCTT
>JANNFT010000070.1:0-1948 GCA_031380185.1 Pseudomonadota bacterium | reverse complement strand
TATGGGCCGCCGTTATCTCGGTGGTCTACCCTCGGTCGCGTATAAAGATCACGTTGTATTTGCCAATGGAATAACTTGCACCGCCCTCGGGATCAACTTGAAACTCACCGGGCACTTCAATTTGTGTTTGACCGAAATTCGGCCTGAACGCCGCCAGCAGCAAGACCGTTACGGCGCCTAGCGACCTAGGTCTTAAACCCAGCACGATTGCCTTTCCCGAGCTATGAACTCAACGCCGCTTAAATTCACGCAGTGTTGGGTTTATCCGGTCCAGGTCGGCTTGCACTTGTTTTCGGCTTCGCTGGTACACGATCTCCCGACCCATCGCACGGCCGCTATAGGCGAGCTCGCTGCGGGTCGGAAGCAATTCGCAGCGGACGCTGTGGACACCCTCGCCGAGCACTACTTCAATGCGCGAGGCTTGTTTGTTGAGGACCACGACATCGAGAAAATTCCCGGTGTCGGTGACACAAACTTTGATTTTTTCTACTTGCATGACGTTTGCTTGCTCCCGTTGGTGGAACTTGTTTGCCGCCGCGTCGATATTATCCTAGAAACGACAGTTGGACGGGGGTGTGGAGTGTGCGGATATGGGGTGCAGGGCAAGGCGTCGCGTCTAATTGCCAAACCCTGCGCTGGTGGCGCCGATCTTGCCGTTATGTAACGCAGTCGCGACGAGTGCGCCGGCGATGCCGCGCTTTTCAAGCGCAATCAAATCTTCTTGATCGCGAACGCCGCCTGCCGCGAACAATGCGCAATGAGGTTGCCGTTGCCGCAGTTGGTCGAGCAACGGATAGTCAGGTCCGCAGTCGCCGCCGACATGGGCTAAATTCATCGCCAGAACTCGGTGTGGCCAGTGACTCGGATTCTCCAGAAGCGTGGCCGGTCCCAAAAAATGACCGTGTTTGAAATCGAGCGAGAGAATCCAGCTTTGCTTGCTTATTAATGCGAGCCACGCGGTGTCCGCTAGGTTTTCGCTACCGATCACCAACGTGCCTAGATCGCGTTTTTGCAAATCATGAAAGTCTTCGTCATTGCTGATTCCGGCGTCGAGCCAGAACCGAACGTCGGGAAAGCGCGACTTCAATTGTTCGAGCAGAGCCAGTTGCGGTCGACGAAAACGAATCGCGTCCAAATCGGCGATGTAGACGATAGCGCAGCGGAAGCGCTCGATTAGTGCTTGAAGAATGGCTTCTGGAGCGGCGCCCGGGCATAATGTCGATTGCATCGGTTGATAGTGGTCGCGCTCGCCACGGCGCGCGTGAACCACTTGGCCGGCCATCAAATCCATCACAGGAATAAGTTTCATTTCAACAATTGGATGCGTCTGCTAGTCTACGAATTTATCACAGGCGGAGGTTTAATTGGCGCGCCGATTCCGCGAACTTTGTTGCGCGAGGGCGCGATGATGCGTGATGCGTTGCTGTCGGATTTAACCGGCTTGCCGGAAATCGCGCTGAGCTTGACGCGCGATGCCCGTTGCACTTGGCCGCCGACTGAAATGCCGGTGCATCGGATCGAACCGAATGACGGCGAAGCAGGCATCGCACTTTATCGGCGCGCATTGACGGACGTCGATGCGGTGTGGCCAATCGCGCCGGAAAGCGATCAGGCGTTGCAACGACTCGAGCTGATAGCCCGTTCGGCCGGAAAAAAGGTCATGCTCAGCGATGCCGCGACGTTGGCCCTGTGCGCCAGTAAATTCGAAACGGCGCGCGCGCTAAATTCGGCGCGAGTGAATGTTGTTCCGACCTATCGGACACCCGCCGAACTGTTTGGCCGCCGCGGTAAAGTTGTCAGCAAACCCGACGCCGGTTCCGGCGGCGCAGGCATTCGGCTGTGGCCCAATAGCAGTGCGGCGTTCCAGGCATTATCAACGCAGAGCCAGTCTCCACAAGTGTTCCAGCCATGGTGCGATGGAGAATCGTTATCGCTTTCGTTGCTGTGC
>JANNFT010000062.1:0-2958 GCA_031380185.1 Pseudomonadota bacterium | reverse complement strand
TGCGACTTCGGCATAACTTAGTCCCATTCGAGCCATTGCTTGCGGTCGCAAGCTATAAACCAACACATCGCATTGCGCGGCGAGTTTCAAGGCTGCCTCGTTGCCCGTTGGGGTTTTCACATCCAAAACGATACTGCGCTTGCCGCGATTGGCGAGCAGAAACAGCGCGCCCATACCCTCGTGCCGCGCCGGGATAATCTTGCGCACGATATCGCCTTCCGGCGTCTCGAGCTTGATGACATCGGCGCCGTGCTCGGCGAGGATTTGCGTGCAGTGCGGCCCCATGAATACAGTCGTCATGTCCAGCACTTTGATGCCGCTGAGCGGGCCGCTCACCGCGCTGACAATCTATTCAGGTTCAATTTTCGCCGCCTTCACTCGTTGTGCCCACTCGGCAATCTGCTGCTTGATGAATGCGCCAAACTGCTCGGGCGGCGCCACGGCAGGCTCGCAACCGCCCGCCATCATCTGAACTTGGAACTCGGGCCGCGCGATAATCTTGGCGAGGTGTTCGTAAAGTTTTTTCACCACATCATTCGGCATTTTGGCCGGGCCGACCAAGCCGACCCAACCCACTAAATCAAAATTCGGCAACCCGCTTTCGGCGATGGCCGGAATATCGGGCGCGATCCGCGTGCGCTTGGCCGTCGCCACGCCGAGCGCGCGCAACTTACCCGATTTTATGTGGGTTTGGGCGGTGCCGAGATCACCGATCATGACATGGATTTCTCCGGACATCAGGTCCATCAATGCCTGTGGGCTGGATTTGTACGCAATACGCTGCAAGTCAGTTTGCGCCAGGACATTGAACGTCTCCGCCGACACTAGCGACATACTGCTTGACGTGGCGTAGCTCAGTTTCCCAGGATTGGCGTGCGCGTATTCGATCAACTCCTTCACCGACTTTACCGGCAGGCTGGGGTTCACTAGCAGCACGAAAGGAAAGTATCCGATACGCGCGATTGGCGTGAAATCCTTTACGGCATTGTAAGGGAGTTTTTTGAAAAGACTGGGATTCGCCGCTTGCGGCGTATTGGTCGTGAGCATGAGCACATAGCCGTCCGCCGGCGCAAGCGCTGTCGCTTCGGCGCCGATGATCGCGCTGGCGCCGGGTTTGTTGTCGATCACGAACTGCTGACCCAGCGCCACGCTTAGCTCTTTCGCCAGCAGCCGTCCGAGGCCGTCCGACAGGCTACCCGCAGCAAACGGCACGATCAGGCGCACCGGCTTAACCGGATAGTTTTGCGCGTTTGCCGTTCCTAAGACGAATAGCGCGAACACCCCTAACATCCGTGCGAATTGGTTCATGTCCGGCAAGCCTCAATCACCTTATCAGGCGACTCACCATACGGCGGCGCATAAATCACTGGCGCCTTATCCGGTGTGCCCCTGATCGCAACAAAAACATGCTGTGCCTCGGCTGGAAAAAAACAACAATCGCCGCGCCCAAGCTCCTTAGTTTCAATGTGCCGGTGTGATTGGCAGGATGATAGGCGGCAACCGCGCCGGCGCGGACACAATAACGGCGGACTGCCTGAGATTCATTCATGGCAAATCGTTCCTCGGGATGAAAGGCAAATGATGCCTGAAACCGCGGTCGATTTACATATGAGAATATTTTTGTCGTGCCGATACTTTAGTGGCGCCTGAAGAGTCGCATGGACACTGGCTCGCAGGCCATGGACTGCGGCGAGGAAAGCGGCGAGCGGCGCGTGGCTCGGTCATTTGAAGAAATGTAAGGTGCAATCAATATTGCACCGACCCACACGGCGCTATCTAGAGTACGCACTGCGCACGCGGGCTGCCGGGCGCCCCCGAGAACGCGGCCAAACACGTAGGTTGGTGCTGACGCAGGAAGCCCAACACAGCCACATGTCAAACAATGTTGGGTTTCGTGCCTCAACCCATACGGGACGTATGAATTCGTTTAAGTAACTTCGATTAAGGTCTCGCCAGCCCCGATTGCAGCTAAGATTTCAGGAAAAAGCGGAGCGAACCAACGCATCAGTTCTTGCTTGGTCGAATTCCCAAGCCGAATCCAGACAATGATCGCTCCAGTCGCGTTCATTGTGCGACGAATCGCAAAGTCTTCATCCTTTGTGACGATAACCGCCTGGGCGTCCTGAGCATCATGCCAAATTACCTCGTCTTCGGCGGCGGCAAGTCCGATCTCAATTACATGGTCGGCTTCATGGCCGAGATCGGCGAGAAAGTACGCAAGGGCCGGTGGAAGTTGCGCCAACGAACTTCATGCAGCGCGCAAGACGGGGTGATCCGCATGCGCAGCGGCGTATTCGAGCGCGGCAGCGATATCCTCCGGTTCAAGATACGGAAAATCAGCCAGTATAGTGTCCCTTGAAGCGCCCGCGGCCAACATATCGAGAATGTCCTTTACTCTGACTCGAAGCCCTCGGATGCACGGGCGCCCAGCGCATTGTTTAGGATTGAGCGTAATTCTGTGGAGTTGGGACATCTCGTTGTCCTTTCTAGCTAGTAAGCGAAAATTGAGTGTCACACGACGATAACACAGCTTGTTCGTGGCAAGAAAGGAACTTTGGATTTTCCGCACCGGCGCCTGGCTGGATGGTGCACGGATATTGGCTTGCGGGATAGGCATCGCCAGCAATCAAACAAAACGGCTTTTGCCATCGAGGAAGTAGAACGTTGCCAGCCTGCAGCGTACCTGTTCTCAGCCATTTGACCGAGACAAACGGGGCGTGTAATGTATGAGCGCTGCTTGAACCAAGGAGCAGTAACGGAGAGAGCCACCTCGTGAATCGCCCCACCGAAATCGCTTCCACAGAGTCGCAACCGCTACAGCACAAGCTGGCGGCGATTCTGTATGCCGATGTGGCGGGCTATAGCCGCTTGACCGGCGAAGACGAAGACGGCACCCACCGGATCTTAAGCGCTTACCTCGATGCGTTTGCCGCGGCTATTCAAGCGCATAACGGCGCG
>JANNFT010000047.1:0-3268 GCA_031380185.1 Pseudomonadota bacterium | reverse complement strand
TGACACAACGCCAAGAAGTCGTCGTGCTGACGAATGATAGAATCGCTTCGACATGCAATTTGAATTCCTGGTTCCCGGTTTGCTTGACTCGCCGTCTGCGCAACGAATTCGCGAGTACGCTCCTGCGTTGGCGACACTTCTTAAGCGAGCGTCGGTTGCAAAGGAGCCCGCAAGTTCGCTGGAATCGTGGATTGCGCGACGCTTTGGATGCGACGCGAACGAAGAAAATTTCCCTTTTGCGGCGGTCGCGTCCCGTGCTGACAGGAATACCGATTGCGCAGCGAAATATTGGCTGCGCGCCGATCCGGTTCATCTATCGGTGAATCGCGATCGGATTGTTTTGCTCGACGCCAGCCAGCTTGATGTAACTGCCCTGGAGTCGACTGCGCTCGTGGCATCCATGCAAGCGCATTTCGAGAGCGATGCCCTAACATTCAGCGCACCCCATCCGCGGCGTTGGTACATCGCGAGTGACAAACCTTTCGCGATCCGCACCCACTGCGTCAGCGCCGTGCGTGGGCGCAACGTCGCAGACTATTGGTTTGACGGCGCCGATCGGGCCCTTTGGCAAACCCGCCTGAGCGAAATGCAGATGCTGCTTCACGCCCATCCGGTCAATGACGCGCGCGAAGCGGCGGGCCAGTTGCAGATTAACGGCGTGTGGTTTTGGGGTGAAGGCGAAATGCCGGCAGGTTTAAAGCATCCCTACGTGCATATCGTCGCAGATGATGTGTTGCTAAAAGGGATTGCGTCTTTGACCTCGTCGCAGTTTACTGACACGCACCAATTCGAATGGCGGAAGGTTACTGCAGCGGCGCCCGGCACTACACTTGTCGCCCTTGGCCAACTTGCCGATTGTGCCGCGTATGGCGAATGGGACACTTGGCAAAATGCACTCACAACGCTCGATCAAAACTGGTTCGCGCCGGCGCTATCGGCTCTTAAAATTGGCAAATTGAAAACGCTGACCATTTGCGCTCCCAGCAAAGCGGATGGCAACACGCTCACCATTAACGGCATCGATCTATTTAAATTTTGGCGGCGTTTCCACGCAACATGATAAAAATTATCGAACGCGCGTATTCGCAATCCGACGCCGAGCGATTGATCGAAGCCGGCGTTCACCCCGTGTTAGCGAGGGTCTACGCAGCGCGCGGCATTAGCTCGGCTACTCAACTCGACAACAAGCTCGACCAGTTGCTGCCCGTTTCCGAAATGCGTAACGCTAACGCGGCCGCGGCGCTTTTGGCAGATGCGATCGCTGCAAAGCGCAAGCTTATGATCGTCGCCGACTACGATTGCGATGGCGCCACGGCTTGCGCGGTTGGCGTACGTGGCTTGCGATCACTTGGCGCCCGCATTGATTATTTGGTGCCCAATCGTTTCGAATACGGCTATGGTTTGACGCCGGAGATCGTGCGTCTGGCGCACCAACGCGAACCCGATATCCTGATCACTGTCGACAACGGCATCGCCAGCATCGACGGCGTTGCCGAAGCGAAACGCCTTGGCATGAAAGTGCTGATCACCGATCATCATCTAGCCGGCGACGCGCTGCCTGACGCCGACTGCATCGTCAATCCGAACCAGCCGGGATGTGGCTTTCCGAGCAAGTCCGTCGCCGGCGTCGGCGTGATGTTCTATGTGTTGATGGCGCTGCGCGCCGAGTTGCGCACGCGCGGCCATTTCGATGGCGGCGCTGAGCCTAATTTGGCATCGCTGTTGGATATCGTTGCGCTCGGGACGGTCGCGGACGTCGTCAAACTAGACGACAACAATCGACGCTTCGTCGACCAAGGCGTGCGGCGCATCCGCGCCGGACACGCTTGCGCGGGAATCAAAGCGCTGTATCGCGTCGCCGGCCGCGATCCGCGCAAAGCGTCGACTTATGATTTAGGATTCGTTCTCGGTCCACGGCTCAACGCAGCCGGCCGCTTGGAAGATATGTCGCTCGGCATCGAATGCCTGATCACCGACGATGAAATCAAAGCGGCGCAACTCGCCCAACAACTCGACGCGCTCAACAAAGAACGGCGTGAACTACAAGCCGACATGCAAGAGAGCGCCTTAGCCGACCTAGAACGTTTCGATGCGAGCGATCGCGTCAGCTTATGTGTATTCGATCCCGCCTGGCATCAAGGCATCGTCGGCCTGCTCGCGGGGCGCTTAAAAGACAAATTCCATCGCCCCGCCATCGCCTTTGCCAGGGGTAGCAACGGCGAACTGAAAGGATCGGGACGCGCCATTTCAGGCCTACATCTGCGCGATGCTCTCGACCTCATTGCCAAAAAATCACCAACGCTGATCAGCAAATTCGGCGGTCACGCCGCTGCGGCGGGTCTAAGCATTCGCGAAGAATCATTCACGGAATTTGCCGCGCAATTCGAAGCAACCGTCGCGAAACTCCTGTCCCCGGCCGATCTCGAGCAAGTGATCGAAAGCGACGGCGAGTTGGATGTGGGAGATATGAAACTCACGCTCGCCCGAGAACTTGCCAGTCAAGTGTGGGGCCAAGGATTTCCGGCGCCATTGTTTCGCGGCGTTTTCAATGTTGTGAGCCAGCGCATCGTCGCCGAAAAACATTTGAAACTCAAACTCACTCAGGGAAAAAACGAGTTTGACGCAATCTATTTTTCGCACGTTGAAACCGTGCCGAAAACCTTGCTGTGTATTTATCGACTTGCGATCAATGAATATCTTGGTTTGGAAGATGTGCAGTTGACGCTGCAGCATTGTGTTGCCGCTTAACCGTCTTGCCAGGAGCCGCATCTAGCCTGTAGGTTGGGCTAACGAAGCAAGCCCAACATTTCCTTGCGTCCAATAATCTTGGACCTCAAGCTTCAAAAAACTCAGATAAAGCATCGCGGAATCCGAGACTATTGGTTCCCAGGATTTGATTTCATTCATCCGGAGGAACCGCTCATGACTACCCCAGCCTCGTCCAGAAAATTGCTGCCTGCCGCCAAGACCACTACGGTATTCACTTCCGGAAATAGCCAGGCGGTGCGCCTTCCGAAGGAGTTTCGCGTCAATACCAAAACGTTGGAGATTTCCAGGCGCGGCGATGAGATTGTCTTGCGCGAGCGCCCGGGAACAGTCGGGGAAGCGCTGAGGGATCTGCCGGTGCTTTCCCAAGAAGAGGCTGTTGAGTTTGACGTTGTTATGAAAAGCGTTAAAGTAGGCCTGCGCCCTGTAGAGGAGCGCGATTTTTCGTGGATGAATCAGGTTCCTGGCCGAAAAACCAAGGCTACGGCAAAGTCTTTACCCG
>JANNFT010000001.1:0-1638 GCA_031380185.1 Pseudomonadota bacterium | reverse complement strand
GGCATCCTTGGCGTCAAAGATCATCGCGCAAAACCCGGCGCCAGCTTCGACGCCCAGGTGAAATCCGGCTATTTAACCGAAGAATACGTGATCAACGCCGCGAAAAAGGCGGGATTCAAGCTGGTAGAAAAACCCGAAGTAAATGCCAATCCCAAGGAGACCACGGATCACCCGGAAGACGTCTGGACTTTGCCGCCGACACTGCGTCTCAAGGACAAGGATAAGGATAAGTACTTGGCGATCGGTGAAAGCGATCGGATGACGCATAAGTTCGTAAAGCCATAACTGCTTTGCCGTTCTGGGAGGATCGGCGCATGATAGAGCATCGGCATTGAAGTCCCGTGTTGGTCCGAGCATGTAAAATGGCGTGGCAGCGTCAGAAACGTTGCTTGAATTCTCGCTGACGGGCCTGGGTCGCGCGACGAAATTTCTCGGGGAGGGTAAAGAGTATGTGCACACAAATCCTGAATGGAATGTTCGCGACCTCGCGATCGATTTGCCCTTAAGAGATCATTACACGGAGCGCAACCATCATGAGCCATCGACACACGAACCAAGCAGAAATCTGTATCGGCCGGCGCAATTTCGTTTCCGCGGCGTGCGCACCGTTGTTGCTGGCCGCGCTCGGTCCTTGGGCGGGCGCGGCCTCCGCGGCTCAGGAGGCGAAGCGGGCTATCGCGACGCCGGGAAAAACTTGGCTTGAAGTTTCCGTTAACGGGCCGTGGTCGCGCGACCGCCAGCCGCTTATTCCGATCTCGGTAAAGGAGATCGTCGAGGATGGCATCGCGTGCGCACGCGCGGGGGCAGCGATCGTGCACATTCATGCCTACGATGAGAAAACCGGGCGCCAGAAAGACGACGCTGATCTGTACATCGCGATCATAGAAGGCATTCGGGCCAAGGAAGACGTAATCGTTTACCCCACGCTGCCTTTCGCCGGGAGCGTTGATTCGCCGCAGATGATGACGGCGCAGGCGCGCTTCGCACACACCGAAACCTTGGCCGCGCGGGGACTACTGGAGTGGGCCGTAGTGGATCCGGGCTCGACCAACATCACTAAGCTGGATGAGATAGGAGCGGGCAAGGAAGGCTTCGTGTACGCCAATCCAGAATCGCACATTCGGCGCGGCCTCGAGCTCGCCACTCGCTACGGCTTTCATCCGGGTTATGCGCTGTACGAGCCCGGTTTCGTGCGTTTGGGCGCCGCGTTAGAGCGGGCCTATCCTACGGCGCCACAGTGTATTTACCGCTTCATGTTTTCCAACGGCTTGAGCTTCGGCTTCCCGCCTGAGCGATACGGTCTGGACGCGATGTTGCAGCTGCTCGCGAATGAGGCGCCGCATGCGCCTTGGATGATCGCGGGGCTGGATGTCGATATAACGCCATTGATGAGCTACGCGGTTGAGCGCGGCGGTCATCTGCGCGTCGGGCTCGAAGATGCGCCGTTCGGCGCGCGTGAAACCAACGTGCAACTGGTAGAAAAGGCGGCCCGCCTGATCCGATCGCTCGGCAAAGAGCCGGCGAGCGCCAAAGAAATCCGGCGTGCGCTGGGGCACACCTAGCAGTTTGTTGAAAAGCGGAGTTAGCCGAGAAAAATGTCATTCTGAGCGTAGCGAAGAATCTGCTGTCTGGGATAAA
>JANNFT010000061.1:0-5608 GCA_031380185.1 Pseudomonadota bacterium | reverse complement strand
TGTTTTTGCCAATCCTTTTCAGAAAAATTCGACAGCTTTTGGAAGGCGAATTTTCGCTTGCCGCCAGGCGCAATTTTTAGTGCAATCATCGCCGCTTCAATTAGGAATGTGCCGCTGCCACACATCGGATCGAGCAATGGTTCTGCCGCTGTCCAACCCGCCATGCGCAAAATGCCCGCTGCAAGATTTTCTTTCAGCGGCGCTTCGATTCTGGCGTCGCGATAACCGCGCTTGAACAGCGGCTCGCCCGAGGTGTCGAGGTAAATCGTGAATGCGTCGGCAGTCAAAAAAGCGGAAATGCGCACGTCCGGCGAACGCCGGTCGATGTCCGGCCGCGTGCCGTTAAGATCGCGAAAGCAATCACAGATCGCGTCCTTGATCCGCAGCGTTACGAAATCCAAACTTTTTAGCGGACAGTTGCGCGCATTCACTTCCACCATGATGCGATGATTGGCTTTAAACCAAGCGCTCCACGGCAACGCGCGCGCCGCCTGAAAGATGTCATCCTCGTGGCGATACGATCCCGCGCAAACCTGCCAGAACACGCGGCTGGCGATGCGGCTTTCGAGGTTGACTCGATAGCAAAAATCAAACGCGCCACGGAAATGGACGCCGCCCATGGTTGCTTCGACGTTGGAAGCGCCGATTTCGCGAAGCTCATCGGCTAAAAAGTTTTCGAGGCCACGCGGACACGAGGCAAAAAATTGATCTGGGCTCATGAAAGTTGTTATTCCGAATTGAGCAGTGACAGCGTGATCACCGCGTTAACGCCGTCGCCGTCGCGCCGATTCTCCAGGCGCGCGTGTCCTTGATGGAACGCCGCGATTAGTCGCACGATATACAGCCCCAAACCCAGATGCGCTTCGTTACTGCCGTGAGGCTGTCGAACCGAAACCATCGAATCGAATAATTGCTCCTGCATTTCAATGGGCAAAGCGGGTCCTTCGTTGGATACGGTGATTTGCGCACTTTCGAGGCTGGCTTCCAAGCGAATCTCAATGGTGCTGCCATCGCGGTGAAAATCGACCGCGTTAGCAAACAGTTTATCTAGCATTTGCGCGATCAAGTCCGGCGCGCCAGTCATCCAGGTAGGTTGATCGGGCAATTTTAAATCAGTCTGAATGTTGGGATGAACACCTCTATAGCCCGCAACGCATCCCGACAAAACATCGGTCAGATTAAATCGCTCGCGCTCCGCCGTTTGCAACGATTGCTCAAGTTTGGTCGCTTCGCTCATACCGTTCAGTATCGCGCCGAGGCGCTCTATACCTTGTTGTGCACGGTTAACATAGAGCGCCGCTTGTTCCGGCAATGATTGCTGACGCAAATTATCCAACGACGATCGCACCACCGCTATCGGTGTGCGGAATTCGTGTGAGACGCGACTGGCCATTTGCTCCAGATAGCCATTGTAATCAGCAAGCCGATTCAGCAATTCGGAAAAGCTGCGCGATAGATCGCCAATTTCGTCCGTGGCGCTGGAGCCGGCAACCAGCGATTTAATGCGGCCTTTGGAATCGAGCGCCTGTTCCGCTTGATCGCGCAGCAAGCGAATTCGTTTGGACAGCCGCGTGGCGAATAGAAACAACGTAAGCGAACCGAGCAATAGCACCGCCGCGGCGACGTTGAATAAGCGCTCCAGCGCCTGATTGCGCAACGCCAGTATCTCGTTGGTTGTCTCCTCAGCGACCACCGCGCCCGCTACGCGGTCGCCGACCCATATCGGTTGCGCTGCCGACAAAATAATTGCGCCCTGGTCCGAGGTCATGCGCCACTGGGTTCCCGCTGCGCCATTGAACGCCGCCTCGACCGCTTTGCCTTCGAGCTCGGTCGCGTTTTCCAAATCGTCGACGAATTGCCGGTTGGGCGAGTTCATTAAGCGCGAATAAATTTGCCGCAACGTTGCCGCGTGCAATTGGCGTCCCCAACGCTTGTACCAAGATTTATTGCTTGGCGTCTCAGCCTTCGGCAGCGCGGTCTGCAGGCTGCCGGTTCTGGCCAATACGCGTCCCAAATGATCTACCACCCAAACCCGCGCGTTGCCGCGGCCGGCGCCGCGCAGGATCGCATCGATTTCCACGCCTGGAATGACAACGCCCAGCAATTCGTTTCCCGAGCTAAGATGATCAACGCTTAGTAGATCGGCAGAATGGGTTACATTCACGACGTCGAAGCCGACTTTGCCGCCGATCATTTCCAATGGAATTTTCAATTCAATGCGGTAGCCGGACTTACTTTTTCGCCACGCTGCCTGAATGCGGGCATCCACTACCAAGCGCTCGTTGGCATCGTCAGAAGTCAGTACGCGCATTGATTGCACTTGCGGCGCGGCCGCCAACACGAGTCGAAATCGCATCGCATCAGCTTCGCTCCGCCCAACAGTGAGATCGAGATGATCGACCTGATCGATCTCGGTTTCGGCGCGCCGCAAAAATGCTACGCCGGAATCGCGCACGTCGAATAATAAATACAAAAACTGATCGTACTTCCCTGCTTGTTGCGTGAACGAAAATTGTGCGTTGGTCGAATCTTGGTAAATCAGGCTTCTGACGTCTTGGCCGCGCCAGTCGCTGACTTCGCCATCCAGGGTAATGGGTTTCGCCAGCGTACGTGCATATAGCAAGCGGCTGCCGTGGCGATCGCTGGCGGAAATGGGTTCAAATAATTGCTGGCGATCGTGCAGCGCGGTTGCAATCGCCTGCGCCGTGCCGGTTAGTGCGCGTTCCTGGCCTTGGCGCAGAAAATTCTCCACCTCAAGAATGTATCGATAGCCGACCCAGGGAAAGGTAAGAAGGATCAGCGACACGAGAAAAACTTGGCCGCGGATGCCGAACGGGACGTGGAATTTCACAGTTTGGGTGAATTCGTCGTTTACGCAAAATAGAAAAGCGAGCTTGTTTCGCGGTGCTCGCGATGGCCAGATAAACGCACGTCCAAATTCACGCTTTCCAACGATAGCCGATACCGTAAACCGTATCGATGCGATCGAATGCGGCGTCTACTTCGAGAAATTTTTTTCGCATGCGTTTGATGTGGGACGTAATCGTGCTGTCATCCACGGTGAGTTCTGCATCGCGCATCAATTGATCGCGGTCCTTTACGTGGCCGGGGAATTTCGCCAACGCATGCACCATCCAGAATTCCGTCAGCGTCACATCCACCGGTTTTCCAAACCAGGTAACGGTGAAGCGCTTCATATCGATTCGCAGGGCCTCGCGCTCAAGAATGTCGTCTTGACTGGGCGGCGAGGCGAGCAAATCGCTGCGCCGAAACAACGCGGAAATGCGCGCCAATAAATGATGTAGGCTGATATCCTTGGTCAAATAATCATCGGCGCCCATGCGTAATCCGGCGACCGTGTCGAAATCGCTGTCGCGCGCCGTCAGAAAAATAATCGGCAACGTCGGCGACAGTGCGCGCAAATCTCGACAGAGCGCGAAGCCGCCATCCATTTCTTCCCCCAAGCCGATGTCGATCAACGCCAAATTGGGCAAACGTTGCTTGAAGGCGTCCATCGCTGGCTTTCGCGCGGGATAGGCGTTCACATCGTATCCTTGGCGGCGCAAGACGTCCGCGTAATTCTCGCGGATCAGCGCGTCATCTTCAACAATGGCGATGGTTCGGCTCATGGCGTGGTCGGGATTAATTAACAATTGGACTATACAACACGATGCGCAGATTGCAGCGGCGCGCAAACAAATGCCATGATTTTGCCATTTTTCTCCTGCGCTTGGACATATCGATCCCGGTCTGCGCCATGTTTGAACGCTGTAATTCACCCTATGCCGATTCGAGTTCGGATCAGGCGATAATCAGGGGACGAACATGCGACACCAAGGCTTAAATATTTTCTCGGATTTTCTTCGAACCGTCGGCGCCAGCGTAATGGTTGGATTGATTTCGAGCGGCACGGCGATGTTGTTGGCGCTGTTTTTTGCCCACCACGCCGGCGCCGATGAAATGCCGCTGCAAAAACTCGAACGCCTCGGCGATGCCAAAGAAGGCCGCTTGGTGTTCAAGTCTAAGGACGGCATGCTCGGCGCGCCAACACTCAAGACCGACGTCTACATTCGCATCACCGGCATGATCGCTCGCGTCAAAGTCGAACAACATTTCAAGAACCCGACAAAAGAATGGATGGAAGGCGTTTACGTGTTCCCGCTTCCGCAAGAAAGCGCCGTCGATCATCTCGACATGAAAATCGGCGGGCGCGTGATTGAAGGTCAAATCAAAGAAAAAGAACAGGCGAAAAAAACCTATGACGCCGCAAAACAGGAAGGTCGGAAAGCGACGCTACTGGAGCAGGAGCGCACCAACATCTTCACCACCAACATCGCGAACATCGGCCCGCAATAAGAAATCACCGTCGCGATCGAATATCAGGAAACCCTGCACTACGACCAAGGCCAGTTTCGTATCCGCTTTCCAATGGTCGTCGCACCGCGCTACATTCCCGGCGCGCCGGTAGCAAGCGAGTTTGTCGGAACGGGTTTCGCGCCGAATACCGATCAAGTGCCCGATGCCAGCCAAATCACCCCGCCGGTATTGCATCCGAGCAAAGGACTGATCAATCCGGTCAGCATAACAATCGATCTCGACGCCGGATTTCCGCTGGCGCAATTGGAAAGCCCGTATCACAAGACAGCTATGAAACAAGACGGCCATCGATACAACATTAGTCTCGACGATGGTGAAACGCCTGCCAACCGTGATTTCGAATTGATGTGGAAACCGGAAGTTGACAACGCGCCACAAGCGGCGGTGTTCACCGAAACCAAGAAGGACAAAACCTACGCATTGGTAATGCTCATGCCGCCGTCCGCGGCGCTGCAAGCGAAAGCCAAGCCAATGCCACGCGAAGTGATTTTCGTCATCGACACCTCCGGCTCAATGGAAGGCATGTCGATCGAGCAAGCGCGCGAATCCTTGGCCCTGGCGCTGCGCCGCTTGACGCCGCAGGATCGCTTTAATGTCATCCAATTCAATTCCTACACCAGCAAGCTCTATCCCGACGCGGTACCGGTCAACGGCAGAACGCTGCAGCAAGCCCAGGACTATGCGAAAAACCTACGCGCCAACGGCGGCACGGAAATCGCCGGCGCGTTGGACGCCGCACTGATCGGCAGCGATAACCCGAACGTGATCCGCCAAGTGGTTTTCATGACCGACGGCAGCGTCGGCAATGAAGAAGAATTGTTTGGCATCATCCGCAAAAAACTCGGCGACAGTCGCCTCTTCACCATCGGCATTGGCGCCGCGCCCAACAGTTACTTCATGACCAAGGCGGCAGAATTTAGCCACGGCACGTTCACCTACATCGGCAAAGTTGAAGAGGTGAGCGAAAAGATGAGCAGCCTATTTCGAAAACTTGAAAACCCGGTGCTGACTAATATCAGCATCGACCTGCCGGGCGCGATCAAGGGCGAGAGGTGGCCCAAGCAGTTGCCGGATCTCTATGCAGGTGAACCCGTCATGCTAAGTGCCGCGCTGAAAGACATCGGCGCCGAAATGACCCTAACCGGCAATAACGGCGCCGCGAAATGGCAGACCAAACTATCCCTCGCCATTAACAAAAACGAATCCGGCGTGGGCGTGTTGTGGGCGCGGA
>JANNFT010000463.1:0-4042 GCA_031380185.1 Pseudomonadota bacterium | reverse complement strand
AAGATAGCGGTAAATATTGCCACATGTTGCGCGAGTCGCGAGCTGTTCTCAGCCGCATGCTCGACCTGATGGTCATGGGCGCCATGAACGTGAAAGTGTTCCTCCATTCTTGTTTCCTTAAAAAACCGATGTTATAAAACTTGTGCGAAAAAGAATTTAAACGCGCCTTTTCGTCAGGCGGCAATGTAGCGCTTAGAGTTCGTAGGGCGCAATCGCGCAGCATTGCGCCGCATGCAACGCAACCAATCCTCATATCACAGATGCAACGCCTGGCTGTCATCCGCCCAAATTGCCGCGTGGACGCCCGCCGAGGCGCCGCGTGCGATGATAGTTGTGCATGGTTTAAGTCTATCGCGTATTGCGGCACGGGTCATGCGGCGCAATGCTGCGCGATTGCGCCCTACTGGACTAAAAGATTCTATTTTTGTCCGATCGCGAAGCAGTATTACTTCAATCCGAAGCAAGGTCTGGTGGAGAAACGATGTGGGCGTGGCCTGCCCGACAGGAATCGAACCTGTGACCCTCAGCTTAGAAGGCTGATGCTCTATCCGACTGAGCTACGGGCAGACTGCTGTCAGACGATGAATGGTCGGGGTGGAGAGATTCGAACTCCCGACATCTTGCTCCCAAAGCAGGATTATAAGTCAATTAAATCAATTGAATCTTGTTTTTTGTCCCAAAAAATACATTAATTGCCGCCAAGTATCTACGCGGCTCGCAGACGGGGTTTGGGACAATTTTTGCGGTAGCGGAATCTCGCCGGAGACATAGAAAGTTTGGCACAAAAGCGACAGGATCAGAACCTCAAAAGATGCTCCTCTTTGGTAAGCTGGAACCTGAATATCTCCCACGTCCGAAAGAGCAAGGCGGATTTCAAGCTATAACTTCCAAGCCGCGCTTTTGTACTAGGTGCAAAAGCTTTAGCGCCGTGCCCGTGGGCTTCTTCTGGCCGATCTCCCACTTTTGTACCGTCGATAAGCTCGTATTGAGCAGCGCGGCAAAGACCGCCTGACTGACCCGCGAGGCCTCACGGATTTTCTTGATTTGGTCGGGCTCGAGCGGCTCGACCGGTGGTAAGCACAGGCGATCGAATTCACGCAGCGTCACATGATCCATCACGCCGGCTTTATGTAGCCCCTTGGCCGTCTCATGAACGGCTTCAAGAATCGCTGATTTGGTTTTGCGCATCGCAATCTATCTCCATCAATTCACCGGCAGCCAGTGCCGTGTCAATCCCCTGTTTCGTCAATGACAGCAAGTGTGCTGCTAAGCGCTTCAATGCTATTTCTTCATCGTTGTCGATATTGCTACGCTCATTTTTTGGGAAACCGAACACGAAAACCCACCGGTTTCCCTTGTTAGTGGCGACCAACGTACGAAAACCACCGCGCTTTCCCTGCCCGGGCCGTGCAATTCGCTTTTTTACAAGACCGCCACCGAGATCCGCGTCATATAGTCCGGCTATCATTTCGCGGGCGGCGACGCAGAGGCTCGACGTGGTTAATTTTTGTTTATTCGCCCAGCGGTCAAACCATCGGGTTTGGTAAATCGCCATGCCTTGCCTCCCTATGCTTTAATCATAGCACTAAGTGATATGATATTGCAATTGGAAACCCGCAGCACATATTCCCATAAGTCTGATTTTGGAGTCAGCGAGGGCATCTTTCGTGGAATATGCCTTTGCAATTTACTTGGCGTAAAAATTTGCACGATAGTTGGCGCGGATGAGCTCACTTTCACGTCAACGCCACTTGCATACGCTCGGCTGCGTCGCGAGTTCCATACGCTTCATCGTCACGCTGCAAATGGTTGCGGAAATCGCTAAATCCGACCCGATTAAATAACTGCGCGAGATTGCAGTTCTCCTTTCACCTTTTGAAACAACGGTCGGCAGCGACAGCCGTCATTCAACCGAGCAGCGCGATTTAGCATACTACTGCGATTGGCGACATCCAATCCGGTTTTGAAAGTTACCGCAAAGCCGCCGCTGGAGCCGGTCGAGCTCGGCTAAAGCGACTCATTGATTTGCAAAACCAGGAGTCCAATAAGTTGTAGCGAAGTCTAGTCAACTGACCAAAATGATCGAAGCCTGCCGCTCGCACACTGTACTACCCGAAATACCTCGAGCTTGATTCATTCAAATAATTCACCACCTCTCAATCCTAAACCGCCCGCTCAGACTCATACCTCAATTGGAATGTACTCCCTGGTCCATGCCAGCGCCGGGACCACGGAAAGCTACGTCAAACAAATCGACGTGCCGTTATCGGAAGTGAAATTGGGGCTACCAAAACGTGCGAAATAACCCTGAGTTTGGGACACTGTCCCAAATAACCTAATTTTGGGACAGGCGACTTAAAGATAAGGCATGAATTAATATGGTCGGGGTGGAGAGATTCGAACTCCCGACATCTTGCTCCCAAAGCAAGCGCGCTACCGGACTGCGCTACACCCCGAACTTGAAATTATATCATTTCGTTCAACGCGTGAATCGGGTTAGACTTTGCCGCATCGATGTTTCGGATAGGCGATTTGGGCGACCTCGTTTCCACCATTGCCATGGCTGCCGGCCTCAGTTGCGCCAGCGGTTTTCGGCTTTGCGCATTAACTCGGGATGGCATTGTTCCTAGTGTTGTTGATTTGGCGCCTGCCGAAAATCGGGCGTGGCGCGAGAATGGCGCTGCATTGACTATGACGATGCGATCGCAACCGGTTGCCGCAATATGACCTGGCGCCTGTACCTAATCGAATGCAGCAACGGCGCGTACTACGCCGGCATCAGCAACGACGTCGCGGCGCGCTATGAGGCGCATGCCCGCGGCAAAGGCGCGAAATACACTAAAGGCAATCCGCCCGTGCGATTGCTCGGCACACGAGTCTATCCCGATCGGGCGAGCGCAGCGCGCGCGGAATGGGAAATTAAACGACTTCGGAAAGCAAAAAAGTTGCCCTACCTTAACGCGCCATGAGCATTGCGATTCCCGCCAAGCAAATGACTCGGCTCTCGGCGCTGAAACATTTATTGCCGTTCTGCCGGCCTTATCGTGGCCGATTTTTGCTCGCGTTTGTATTTCTTTGTGTAGCGGCCGCAGCCATGCTTGCAGTCCCATTCGCGTTCAAAAATCTAATCGACGTTGGCTTTACTCAACGCGTTATGGTTGCGAATGCATCCGGCGCCGGCGCCTCGATCAATGGTTACTTTTTATCGTTGTTCGGCATCGCCTGTATTTTGGCGGTATTCACGGCGGCGCGATTTTACATGGTCAGTTGGCTCGGCGAGCGGGTGACAGCGGATCTGCGTCGCGCGGTTTACGCACGTATGTTGCTGCAAAGCCCGGCGTTTTTTGAAACCACTCAAACCGGCGAAGTGTTGTCGCGCCTGACGACCGACACGACGCTGGTGCAAACCGTGATCGGCAGCAGCGTCTCGATGGGGCTGCGCAACTTTTTTCTATTCATCGGTGGGCTGGCGATGTTGATCGTGACCACGCCGAATGCGTCGCTGATCATCTTATTGGTGATTACGTTGGTCATGATTCCGATCGCGCTGTTCGGTCGACGCGTACGCAAACTGTCGCGCGCATCGCAAGATCGCATCGCCGATTCCAGCGCCATCGCCGGTGAAATCCTCAACGCCATGCCGATTGTCCAAGCATTCACCAACGAAAATTATGAGAACCGGCGTTTTGGCGACGCCACCGAAGCGGCGTTTGAAACCGCGGTCAATCGCACCCGCGCCCGCGCTTGGCTGACGGCGATTGTTATCGTCATTATTTTCGGCGGCGCGATCTACGGCTTATGGCTCGGCGCCCGAGACGTCGCCGCGGGAGTCATGACGCCAGGCCAGTTAGCGCAGGCAATTTTGTATGTCGCGCTGGTGGCCGGATCGGTCGGCGCACTGGCCGAGGTCATCGGCGATATTCAGCGCGCCGGCGGCGCGACAGAACGGTTGCTGGAGCTGTATACCGCCGTCCCGCACATCGTCTCGCCGACGCAACAACAGAAAACGCCGCGCAGTGTTGGCAGCGTGCCCGTGGAATTT